>DATNKN010000420.1:0-4992 GCA_035603375.1 Solirubrobacteraceae bacterium | reverse complement strand
AGTCGCTCCAGGTTTGATGAGCGAGCGGTTGTTCTGGGCCGCGACCGCGAGCAGTTGCTGGCTGGGCTAGATGCGCTGTCGGGTGGGAAGCCTTCTGGTGCTGCCTTGGCGGGCGCGGTTGGATCCCGCGGTCCTGGCGGGATCGTGTTCGTTTTCCCTGGGCAAGGAGCTCAGTGGACGGGCATGGCGCTCGAGCTATTGGAGAGCTCGAACGTATTCGCCGCGCAGCTTGGGAAGTGCGCCGAAGCACTTGCCCCCTTTGTCGACTGGTCGCTCGAGGATGTGCTGCGCGGAGCGGACGGGGCGCCGGGCCTGGATCGGGTCGAGGTCGTGCAACCCGTGCTGTTCGCCGTCATGGTTGCGCTGGCTGAGCTGTGGGAGGCCTGCGGAGTGCGCCCGGATGCGGTGGTTGGCCACTCTCAGGGGGAGATAGCCGCGGCGTGTGTGGCGGGCGGCTTGTCCTTGGAGGACGGGGCCCGAGTGGTGGCGATGCGTAGTCGGGCCTTGACGGCTCTTGCGGGTCGAGGCGGGATGGTGTCGGTTTCGTGCGCGGCGGAGCAGGTCGAGGAGTTGTTGGACCGACTCGCTGGGTGCTCGGTGGCGGCTGTAAACGGTCCCTCCTCGGTGGTCCTCTCCGGCGAGACAAACGCCTTGGAGGAGTTGCTGTCCGTCTGTGAGCAACAGGGGATTCGCGCAAAGCGCATTCCGGTCGATTATGCGGCGCACTCGCCACAGGTCGAGGCGCTGCGCAACGAGCTGCTCGAGGGCTGTGCGGGGATCGTCCCACGCGCGGGGACGGTGCCTTTCTACTCCGCCCTGAGCGGTGGCTTGCTCGATACGACGAGCCTGGACGGCGAGTACTGGTATCGCAACCTGCGGGAGACCGTGCGGTTCCAGGACGCCACGCGAGCGCTGCTAAAGGACGGTCACAGGACGTTCATCGAGCTAAGCCCGCATCCGGTGCTGACCCTGGGCGTGGGGGAGACAGTCGAGAGCGTGCTCGAGGGTGGGCGCGATTCGGATGTCGGCGTGATCGGATCGCTGCGTCGCGAGGAGGGGGGACCCGAGCGCTTCCTTGCCTCGCTTGGGGAAGCATGGGTGCGGGGCGTCCGCGTCGATTGGACGGCTGTACTTGGGGCAGCGAGCGCGCCAACGGTGAGCCTGCCGAGCTACGCGTTTCAACGACGGCACTACTGGCTGGAGGGGACTGCCGAGGGAGCGGCTGACCTCACTGCCGCCGGGCAGATGCCTGTCGGACATCCTCTGCTGAGCGCCGTCGTAGAGCTTGCCGAGGGCGACGGCCGACTGCTAACCGGGCGCCTGTCAGTGCGCACTCAGCCGTGGGTCGCCGACCACGCGGTTGCCGGCATGGTGTTGGTGCCGGGCACCACCTTTGTCGAGACCGTGTTGCGCGCCGGGGCCGAGGTGGGGTGCGATGTCCTGCGCGAGCTGATCCACGAGGCACCACTTGTGCTGAGCGAGCAGGGCGGCGTGCAGTTGCAGGTCTCGATCGGCGAGCCGGACGGGCAAGGACAACGCGCCGTTGCGGTCTTCACCCGTCCGCAGGAGAGTGGTACAGACATATCGATCGAGCAGGAGCCATGGACCTGTCATGCCCGCGGCCTGCTCCTCGCAAGCGCCGATGTCCTGGCGGAGGACTCAAGCTCGCCTGCCGAGAACGCGGCCGCGTTCGCGTCGGACACGTGGCCGCCAGTGGGCGCGGAACCCGTGCCGGCCGAGGAGCTCTACGACTACTTCGCCGGAGTGGGTTTGGAATACGGCCCCGCGTTCTTCGGCGTGCAGGCGGCTTGGCGACGAGGGGAGGATGCGTTCACCGAGGTGCGCTTGCCCGAAGGCCAGGATGGCAGTAGGTTCGGCGTGCACCCCGCACTTCTGGACGCCGTGCTCCAGGGCGGCGGAGTTCACATGATGGGCGAAGAGGACCCCGGTGCGCACACCGTGCTTCCGTTTGCTTGGAGCCAAGCACGCCTGTATGCCACGGGGGTTTCCTCTGTGCGCGCTCGCATCCGTCGGCTCAGGCCGGGTGTAATGTCGCTTGTGGTCGCCGACGAGTACGGGCGGCCCGTCGCCTCGGTCGAATCTGTAGCCGTGCGACAGGTCAGCGGCGAGCGACTGGCGAGCCTCGGTGCGACCCGACACAATTCTCTGTTTCGCCCTGAATGGGTGACACTGCCAAGCGCGGAGCTGGCGGCGGATGCGCCGCTGAGCTGTGCGCTTTTGGGCAACGGCACAGAGGACGCCTTGGATGCTCTCGGATTTACCGTCGCGGCGACCGAGACAGGTTCAGAGCCAGCAGTCTACGACGACATAGTCTTGCTGCTCGCAAAGATCGATGATGGCGATCCGCCACCGGCTTGCGTGCTCGTTTACCTGGACGGCGATCCTGCGCTTGCGCACGCGGGCTCGCCGCTGGACGGTATGCGGGGGATTCTCCACGAAGGGCTCTCGCTCCTACAGCAGTGGCTGGAGCAGGAGCACCTTTCAAACTCGCGGCTCGTATTTCTTACAAATGGCGCCGTCTCCACGCGCGCCGGAGAGGACGTTCGCGACCTGGCAGCGGCCTCCCTGTGGGGCCTCGTGCGCTCCGCGCAGTCAGAGCACCCGGGTCGCTTCATGCTTGTGGACATCGCCGGCGAGGATGACGTCCCTGGCGCGCTGAGGACGGCGCTCGTCGGGACTGAACCCCAACTCGCGCTGCGCGGGGGCGGGCTGCTGGCCGCTCGCATCGGACGAGCGACGCTCAGCACCGATGAGCCCACTCACCAGTTGGGCCAGTCCGGGACGGTGCTGATCACCGGCGGAACAGGTGCACTGGGGGCCATGCTCGCCCGGCATCTCGTGGTTGAGCATGAAGCTCGTAGCCTGCTGCTCGTCAGTCGGCGCGGACCCCAGGCGCCTGGGGCGCAGGAGCTTCGTGCCGAGCTTGGAGAGCTGGGAGCCGAGGTGACGCTCGCCGCCTGCGACGTGTCCGACCGTGGGCAACTGGCCGAGCTGATCGCGGCGGTCCCAAGCGATCGCCCGCTGAGCGCTGTGGTGCACGCCGCCGGTGTCCTTGACGACGGCGTGATCGGCTCGCTCACGCCCGAGCGCCTCGACGGCGTGCTCGCGCCGAAGGCCGACGCGGCCTGGTACCTGCACGAGCTGACAGAGCAACTCGATCTGTCAGCTTTCATCATGTTCTCATCGAGCACGGGCACGCTCGGCGGCCCCGCTCAGGCCAATTACGCGGCGGCAAACGCATTTCTGGATGCGCTGGTGGCGCATCGCCGCGCCCGCGGACTGCCCGCGATGTCGCTTGCCTGGGGCTGGTGGGCCGCGGCGGATGGCATGGCTGGCGATCTGAGCGCAACCGATCGTGCGCGCATGGAGCACAGCGGAATACTGGCGATCTCGGCCGAGGAAGGCATGCGTCTGTTCGACTCCACGTGGGCCCTCGAGGAGCCGGTGATCATGCCGATGCGCCTGGATATGACACAGGTGCGCGCGAAAGCGCGCGGCGGGTTCGTGCCTCCGTTGCTAAGCGGTTTGGTCAGGGCGCCCTCGCGTCAGCAGACCGACGTAATGCGAGGCTCGCTTGCGCGTCGACTGGCCAACACGCCAGAGCACGAGCGTGGGAGGGTCGTGCTCGAGCGGGTACGCGAGGAGGTCGCCGCGGTCCTCGGACACTCCTCAGCAGACGCGATCGACTCGCTGCGCGCATTCAACGAGCTTGGCTTCGACTCACTCACCGCTGTTGAGTTGCGCAATCGCCTCAGTCTGCTGGGCGACGTTGCCCTGCCCGCGACGCTCGTCTTCGACTATCCGACGTCAGCTGGACTGAGCGACTATCTATTGGATGCGATCGCTGTTGAGATCGGCGCTGGGAAACCGGATCTCGACAGCGATGAGAATGCGATCCGCGAAGTGCTCACGGCGATCCCGATCGCGCGTTTGCGCGAGGCGGGCATGATTGACACGCTGCTGGCGCTCGGAGGAGTACGCGGAGAGGCGGCCTCCTCCGCCACCGGTGCGGCTCCGGCTGTCGCTCTGATTGACGAGCTGGACGTGGATCGGCTGATTGAGATGACGCTCAAAACGAATGGTGATGAGCGTGAGGAGGGTCTCAGATCATGAGCGCTTCTCCCGAGCGGGTTGTCGAGGCGCTGCGTACCGCACTCAAGGAGGCCGAGCGGCTGCGCTGGCAAAATCGCCAGTTGCTCGATGCCTCGCGCGAGCCGCTGGCGATCGTCGGCATGAGCTGTCGGCTACCGGGCGGAGTGCGCTCCCCCCAGGAGCTATGGGAGCTTGTCGCCGCGGGACGCGACG
Organism: Solirubrobacteraceae bacterium; assembly: GCA_035603375.1. Classification (GTDB taxonomy): domain Bacteria; phylum Actinomycetota; class Thermoleophilia; order Solirubrobacterales; family Solirubrobacteraceae; genus Palsa-744. The sequence goes on along the minus strand of DATNKN010000420.1, from coordinate 666 downwards.
CGATCTCTCCGTTTCCCACCGATCGCGGCTGGGATATCGAGCGGCTGTATGACCCCGATCCCGATCACCTTGGCACGAGCTACGTCCGCGAGGGAGGCTTTCTAGACGGAGCGGGCGAGTTTGACGCCGCCTTCTTTGGGATCAGCCCACGTGAGGCACTCGCGATGGACCCCCAGCAGCGGCTGCTGCTGGAGTGTGCTTGGGAGGCGGTGGAGGACGCGGGAATCGATCCGCTCTCGCTGCGGGGCACTCAGACGGGCGTGTTCGCCGGCGTGATGTACCAGGATTATCCCGCCGACCCTCGCCTGGGCGGGGGCAATAGTGGAAACGCGGTCTCCAGCAACGCCGGCAGCATCGTCTCGGGTCGGGTGGCCTACACACTAGGTCTGGAGGGTCCGACGATGACGGTCGACACGGCCTGCTCATCTTCTCTGACCGCGCTGCACTTGGCTTGTGGAGCGTTGCGCGCGGGGGAGTGCTCGCTCGCGCTGGCGGGCGGGGTGACAATCATGGCGCAACCGAGCCTGTTCATCGGATTCAGCATGCAACGAGGTCTGGCTCCCGACGGACGCTGCAAGTCCTTTGCCGACGCAGCCGACGGCACGAATTGGAGTGAGGGCATCGGCGTGCTCCTGTTGGAGCGTCTATCGGACGCACAACGCCACG
>DATNKN010000377.1:0-3238 GCA_035603375.1 Solirubrobacteraceae bacterium | reverse complement strand
CCGGCCGCGCAGATAGCCAGCAGCGGTGACCAGAAAGCCGCCGATGATTGCGCCAGCGCGCAGATAGCCTGTGTGGTCGCCGTGAACACCATCCGACAGACCGCGCGCCACACCGGTCGGGAGCGTCCTGAGCGTGTATATCCACTCCGACGACAGCGCGTTCGTGAAGCCCACCTCCTCGGTCACGAGCGCCTTCGACAAGCCCTCAGCCCAGCAGCGCGAGCGAAAGTAGCGCCAGCTCAGGCGCTCGGCGGGAACCGCATGCTCGACGCGGGCAGCGGGCACGTGCAGCACGACCCCACCGGGATATGCCTGCCGGGCTCTGATCGACAGCTCGGTCTCCTCGCAGCCGAGCGGTGTGCGCCCGACCCGTCCGATGCCGGTGGTGAAGCCCCTCGTCCGATCGAACACCGCCCTGCGAAACGACATATTTGTGCCGATCGGGTTGCGTATCGGAGCGCTTTGCGTGGGCAGGCCGCGGTAGCTGCAACCGATGGTCCAGTAGAACTCCCGCGGTAGCCATCGCGGAGCCGTGCCGCCCTCCCATCGAGGCCTTGCTACTCCACCGGCGCCGATCACATCGGGGTCGTCATACACACGAGTGAGCTCCTCCAGCCATGTGTCGTCGGCGATCGCGTCGTCGTCGAGGAACGCGACTATCTCGCCTTGGGCCGCCGTCACCCCGGTGTTGCGGGCGCCCGACAGGCCGCGCTCACCGGTGCTCTCTATGACGCGGGCGTCCCGGAGCGTCGCGGCGGCACGCTCGAACAGCTCGGGGTCGTGGTCTATTACCACGATCGTCTCGAGCGCCGCCCGGGTCTGACGGCCGACGGACGCGATCGCCTCGAGTAGTGCCTCCCAGCGCCGCTGGGTATAGGTGCACACGATCACGCTGACAGCGGGGGCTGTCGCGTGTTTTGCGGTCAAGGAAGTCCCTTACGAATGCTGAGTCCTATGCGGGCGCTAATGGGTTCGTTGGCAAAAGCCATTTTACGGACTGGATGGCTCCAAACCCGACGACTTTGCACCACCGCACCCACGGGTTTTGCACCACGGCCAAGCTTTGAGCGGCGCAAACACGCCGGAGAACGCCGCCGATCAGCCGTCGGGCAAGCCCTCGCTGGGAGGCGCCCCCTCAATGAGCTCGCGTATAAGGGGGTTATGCCAACGACGGTAATGGAGACGGTGGGAATCGAACCCACGTCCGCGATCGCGTGAAGGTGGCGTCTACGAGCGTAGCCGGCGCTCTGATCTCGTCTCCCGCTCGCCTCGCCGGCGGGGTTGCGGGGGACCAGCCTGCTGGTGATTCCCCGGATTGGCGCAGGCGGACCGCCCCGGGTGAGCCTGCTATCTGATCCCGGTGATCCCCGCCGCAGGCTGCGGGGGCCGAGACCTCATCGCTCTAGTTTTAGCTAGACGGCGAGGGCGTACTCGTGAGAGTCCGCACGTATGGTTTTCCCGGGTGTTTTACGAGGCCGCCCGGGACCTCGACTCGCGACCACCCCCACGAGCCGACCGCGTCGAAGCCTGTCGTCCCCTGGGTGCTTGCCTGGACAGTCTAGCGTCTGCCAGCGTTCGCTCGGACGGGAAACCGGCGGGCCCGGAACGAAAAGTAGACGCGGACAGAGCCGCTGAGGAACCCTCCTCCGGCCGCCCCGAGGGGCTTCCGGTATCTGGGTGGCGCGGCCTCACACCTCGATGGCCTCGCTCTTTCGGCTCACATCCGCGTCTGAATGCAACATACATTTGACGGTCCGCACGGCGCAAGCCGTCCTTTGTAAAGAAGCCGCATCCTCCGCGAAAATGTCCTTCTGGCGCCGAGCGACGAGTGGTTTTATGGCGCCGGAAGGGCGGGGTGGGAGACTGTGATCACGATGGATCAACCGCAGCAACCCTGGTTGGCGACCGCGCCGCCCGAGCCGCCGTCGCCCGCTGCGGCGTTCGGAAAGCCGAAGCGCTCGCGCCTGCGCGAGAAGCTGAGCGCGCTTGGCGCCGCGATCATCGCGCTGCTCGCCAAGCTGAAGGCGGTGCTGTTGCTGCTGCCGAAGATCAAGCTGCTGACGACAGCTGCGACAGCGCTCGTGTCGGTCGCCGCCTACTCCTTGCTGTGGGGTTGGCAGTTCGCGGCCGGCTTCGTGGTACTGCTCTTCATCCACGAGATGGGACACGTAATCGCGCTGCGCCGCGAGGGAATCAAGGCCAGCGCGCCGATGTTCATCCCCTTCCTCGGCGCCATGATCAGCGCCCGCTCGCTCGGCGACAACGCCCTCGCTGAGGCTCGCGTCGGCCTCGCCGGGCCGATTCTGGGCTCGATCGCCTCGGCGGCAGTCGCCATCGCCGGGCTCCTCACCCACACCGGGCTGCTCGAGGCACTCGGCTACATCGGCTTTTTCCTCAACCTCTTCAACCTGTTGCCGGTCGTCCCACTCGACGGCGGTCGAGCGATGGCGGCGATGGCACCGTGGATGTGGTTTCTCGGGTTCGGCGTGCTCGTCGCCCTCGACTTCATCGCCCCCAACCCGATCCTGCTGATCATCACGCTGTTCGCCGGCTTCGAGCTCTACCGCCGCTGGGAGCGCCGACGCAACCCCACGCCTGCGCAGACCTCGTACTACAAGGTCTCGCCGCGCAACCGGTTGCTGGTGGGAGCTGTGTACATCGGCCTGATCATCGCGCTCGCGGTCGGCATGCACTTCACCTACCTGCATCGCACGATCAGCTGACGCTCAGCGCCGCGCGTCGCGCAGCCCGCGCTCGATCTCGCGTTGTGCGTCGCGGCGGCGTAGCGTCTCGCGCTTGTCGTGCAGGTCCTTGCCCTGGGCGAGGGCGATCTCGACCTTCGCGCGCCGTCCCGAGAAGTAGATCCGCGTCGGCACGAGCGTCAAGCCGCGTTCGCTGACGCGCGCGGCGAGGCGATCGATCTCGCGGCGGTGCAAGAGCAGCTTGCGCTCGCGTTCCGGGTCGTGGTTCTCGCGGCTCGCCGGCGCGTAGGGAGGGATGTGGACATTCCGCAGCCACAGCTCGCCGCCGCGGATCGCTGCGAAGCCGTCCTTGAGCTGAGCGCCGCCGCCGCGCAGCGACTTGACCTCGGTGCCCTCGAGCACGACGCCGCACTCGAGCTTCTCGAGCAGGTTGTAGCGGTAGGAGGCGTAGCGATTCGAGGCGACGTCGCCGGCGCCAACCTTCTTCTTGGCTTTGGCCACCGACCGACAGTAACGGCTAGGAAAGCTCCAGGTCG
>DATNKN010000368.1:0-3637 GCA_035603375.1 Solirubrobacteraceae bacterium | reverse complement strand
CACCCGGGAGTTCAGGCGACGAGCCGATTCGCTCGCGGGCCGCGGCAGGCGAGCGCGGGCCAACCGGCAGCTGCCCGACTGGAGTGCGGCGACTCTGCTCGCGGGCGCTCGGCACACGCTGCGTAGGATCCCGCGCGCAGCGTGGCTCTGTGCGCTCGTCGCGTGTGTCAACGCGGCGTGCTGGTCGATCGTAATGCCACCCTTTCAGGTCACCGACGAGCCGTCGCACTTCGCCTATGTCCAGCAACTGGCCGAGAACGCCAAACTTCCGGTAGCGGGCAACGTGATTCTCTCGCCTGAACAGACGGCTGTGGTGCACGACATCCACCAGTACGAAGTTCGCGAGGCTCCTGAAGCTCGCACGATCTCGACCGCCGCCGAGCAGCGACAACTCCAGGATGACCTCAATCGGCACCTGTCCCGTCGCGGCAACGGCGCTGTCGGCGGAGCGCATTCGGACCCGCCGCTCTTTTACGTGCTCGAGACGATTCCCTACGGACTCGCCTCGGCCGGCACGCTGCTCGATCAGTTGGAGGCGATGCGCTTGCTGAGCGCGCTGATGGCGGGGTTCACGGCACTGTTCGCTTTCCTGTTCATACGCGAGACACTTCCCGAGTTCAGGTGGGCGTGGACGGTCGGCGGCCTCTGTGTCGCGCTAGCGCCCATGCTCGGATTCATATCCGGCGGCGTGAATCCGGACTCGATGCTGGCGGCCGTCTCGGCGGCAAGCTTCTATGCCCTTGCGCGCGCGTTCCGGCGCGGGTTCACCCGCAAGCTCGCGATCGCGATGGGCGCGCTGGTCGCCGTCGGCTTCCTGACGAAGATCAACTTCCTGGGCTTGGTGCCAGGCATCGCAATCGGCATGGTCGTGCTCACGTTCCGTGCAGCGCGCACCCAGGGACGAACGGCGTATGGTTCGCTTGCGATCGTCGCGGGAATCGCCTCCGCACCGGTTTTCCTGTTCCTCATCGTCAATCTGCTCTCCGGCAACCCCGCGCTCGGGATCGTCTCAAGCACCCTGAAACTCGGCGGCGTACATGGCTCGATCCTCACCAAGATCAGCTACATATGGCAGTTCTATCTCCCGCGCCTGCCGGGGATGACCAACTATTTCCCCGGTCTCAGCACGACGCGTGACCTGTGGTTCGATCGCGGGGTCGGCTTCTACGGCTGGCTCGACACGACGTTCCCCACCTGGGTCGACAACCTCGCGCTCGTCATAGTGGCGATACTTGCGGCGCTCTGTGTTCGCTCCATGGCGGTTTGCCGGGCAGCCCTGCGCGCCCGCTTCGCCGAGATTTGCGTCTACGCGGCGATGGCCATCGGACTGCTCATGCTGATCGGGCTCAGCTCCTACGTCGACTCCTCCGAAGGACTGTTCGCCGACCCTCGCTACCTGCTCCCGCTGATTTCACTGCTCGGCGCGGGACTGGCGCTCGCGGCGCGCGCCGCTGGGCGCCGTTGGGGACCGGCCCTCGGCGTGCTCATCATCGTGCTGTTCATGGCCCACAACATTTTCAGCCAGCTGCTGGTTCTCGGTCGCTACTACGCCTGAGCTGTCAATGCGCCCGCCACCACGGCGACCGACGGACATGTCGCTCAAGCTCCGATGGCCCTCAATAGACGGAGCACTACACGCCGGTAGCACTCCATACCGGGGTTGACCCAGCCCGGCATCCCAGTGTCGATCAATTGGGTCTGTATGCCTCCTAAGAACTTCTCCAAAACACGAAAGTCAGAGACACTTCGTGTAATCTGAACCGAATGGCGCCACGCGAGCAAGCGCCGCCACTGCGCGAACAATGAAACCCAGGCACGTGCCTTTTCTGCAAGCCAGCCCTCGCGAATCGCCCGAATCGCGACCACGAACTCGACGAGCGCGAGTGCCGGCGCGAGTAGTACAAGTGTGCGCAGGCGCAGATTGCTCAGTAGCGTCCACGCTCGATTTCGCTCAAGATAGAACCACTTATGGGCGCCTTTGTCGAACTCGTAGTCGTGCGTAACGACGGCTTCCGGGCAGTAGCGCACGCGCAGGCCGGCCAGCCGCATCCGCCACGCCAGATCGGTGTCATCGACATACATGAAGAAGTGAGGGCACAGTCCGCCGACATCCAGGAACGCCTGGCGACGAACGAGCAGTGCGGCGCCAGACACAGCCGCTGTGTCGCGGGCGGGGCCGCGCTCGCGCGGCTTGCCATAGCCGCCCGACCACGAGATGCCGAGGATGTTGACCGGGTTCTCCCCCGCGTTGATCCGACCGTCGGGGAGCAGCACTTGCGCGCCCACGAGCGCGACGTCGGCACCGTCCACCGCCTCCAGCAGTCGCTCGATGCAGTCCCCACGCGCGACAGCGTCAGGGTTCAGACAGAAAAGCCAATCGCCGCGTGCTTCGCGCGCCGCGAGGTTGACGGCACGGGTGTAGCCGAGGTTGACTCCCGGCCGCAGGACCCTCACGTTCGTGCGGAGCGGGCGGCCCGCAAGCGCCTCGGCGCTCGCTCCCCGCGGATCGTTGTCGACCACCAGCACCTCGACCGGCGCCAGCGACTGGTCCTCCAGGCTCGCTATCGCGCGCTCACACGCCCTCGGGTCGGCGAAGGCCACCACTACCGCTGTGATCGGCGCACCCATAGCGACTACGAAGTATGCGCAGGAACGTCCACCGAGCACCTGGTCGCTCACCGGCGAGCAGCGTGTAAAACCGCGCGAGCGCCCAGACGATGAGCCCCGCATCTTTATATCTCGCGGTCGTGCCCGCCTATAACGAGTCGGCAACGATAGTCGAGGTGATCGAAGCGTTGCGCGAACATGCTCCGGAATTCGACACGCTGGTTGTCGACGACGGCTCCACCGACGACACGCACGTGCTTGCCGCGGGTGCCGGCGCCAAGGTGCTCAAGCTGCCCTTCAACGTCGGTATCGGCGGTGCTGTTCAAACCGGATTCGTGTACGCGCGCGAGCACGACTACGACTACCTGGCCCAGGTAGACGGAGACGGGCAGCACGACTCCACGGAACTGGCGCGCCTGATCGAAACGATGCGCGAGGAGTCGGCCGACATGGTGTGCGGATCGCGGTTCTTGACCGAGGACTATCGCTATCCGGCGCCGATCAGCCGCCGCACCGGCATCCACATCTTCGCCTTCCTGTTGTCCCGCCTGGTCGGTATGCGCGTCAGCGACCCAACTTCTGGCTTTCGGCTCTACAACCGCCGCGCGATCCAGCTCTTCGCACACCACTATCCGCACGACTACCCCGAGGTGGAGGCGGTGCTGCTGCTGCACTATCACCACTTGCGAATGCGCGAGACCCCAGTCCGGATGTACACGCGCGGCGGCGGCACTTCCTCGATCACGACCGGCAAGTCGGCCTACTACATGTTCAAGGTCCTGCTGGCGTTGTTTGTCGGGCTCGGGCGCAGGCGCCCACTGATCGACTTCAGCGAGAACGCCACTGGCGGACCCGTGATTTGATTCGACATGCAGGCGCGTATCCAGCTTGTGGCGATCCTTGGCACGGCGGTACTGCTGCTGACCGTGCTCGAGATGGTGCGACGCCGGCGGCTACTGGAGCGCTACGCCCTGCTGTGGGTGCTCTCCGCCGTGGTGCTACTGGCGCTTGCGATCTGGAGCAACGCACT
>DATNKN010000306.1:0-5199 GCA_035603375.1 Solirubrobacteraceae bacterium | reverse complement strand
CGCCATAGCGGCTGAAGGTCCTCCAAGCGATCCGTTGGCACCGAGACGACCGCGAAGTTTGTCACGAGCGAAGACTTGCACACCAAGACGACCTGCAAGACCTCAGCGCAAAGAGCCAACGAGTCTGTCATCGAGACGTCGAGTCTCAGATGTCCCGACACACCAAAATGCGCCCGGCGGGAATCGAACCCGCGGCCTGCGGTTTGAAAGACCGCTGCTCTTTGGCTCCCCGAAGAGAACCGTTGACCACTGAGCTACGGGCGCGTGCGGTTGACGATGCTACTACGTGCGCACGCTCGGATAGGCGCCGGTGGCGCGCCACCATGCCCAGCTCGTCGGCGCGCTACAACACCGGCTCGGGCAGCGGCTCCGCCACGACGTTCGGCGCGGGCACCTCGGGCGCGGGCGCGAGCGGTCCACTGTAGGGGTAGGTGTCGGTCAGCAGCAGTATGTAGCCGTGGGTTTGGGCCGCGTAGCGCAGGGCGAGCGCCCCGGCGTTTCGCATCCCCAGTGGCATTTGGCCTGTGGCCAGGCAGGCGAACCAGCCGAGCAGGGCCACCACGAACAGCAGCGCACCATAGGTGCTGTCGAGTATGACCGCGGGTATGGCGAGGAAGGCGCGGAAGAGCACCGTCCAGCGGTTCTGCGTGCGCGGGCCCTCGATGCGTGGGTCGACGGGGTAGCTGCCCACCTGCCCGGTGAAGCCCGGGAACGGGTCGGCGATCAGAAACAGGTAGGCGTAGACGTGGTTCTGGTAGCGCACATACGCAGCCAGGAAGCCGTGCAGCGCGAGCGGCGAGACGCCGGCAATGAGCGTGGCGAACCAGTTCGCGATCACCGCCAGCGCCGCGAGGATCCCCCACAGGCCCAGCCAGATCAGGTGCGGGATCGCAAGCAGCAGGCGAAAGAACACGCTCGCGCGCGAGCGCTGCAGATCCGCGTGGACCTCGAGCCCGATCGGGTCCTCGCGCGTTGGTATATCGGCGAGTGCGGTCAGCGGGTTGCTGTCGGGGTAGACGTCGGTGAGCAGGAACAGGTACGCGTCGAGCTGAGCCGAGTAGGACAGCGCATAGGCGATCACATCGCGTAGACCACGAGGCAGGCGAGCCTGCGCAAGCGCCGCGAACCAACCAAGGAACGCCGCGGCGACGGCCAAGCCGTAGCCGTAGTTGATGCCGTAGCTGCGGGCGCTGCCGGACACGAGCGCGCCACCGATCAGCGCGGCGGGAATCGCGAGCACGATGCGAAAGCCGACCTTCCAGCGGTTCTGCGGAGCGGGGGGCGCAATCGTCACGTCCACCGGGTAGCCGGGCTTGCCCAGGAAATCGGGGAACGGCTCGGCCGCCAGCAGCAGGTAGGCGGTGACGTGGATCGCGTAGCGGATGTAGCTCGCGAGGAAGTTGTGCAAACCCTCTGGGGATGTCCCAGTGATGAGCGTGGCGAACCAGTTCGCGATCACCGCCAGCGCCGCGAGGATCCCCCACAGGCCCAGCCAGATCAGGTGCGGGATCGCAAGCAGCAGGCGAAAGAACACGCTCACGCGCGAGCGCTGCAGGTCGTCACTGACGATCAGATGTACGGGGCGGTCGCTCACGGCAGGCGCCTTTCACTCGAAGCTTGCTTGAACATCGCAGCTATTGGTACCCGCAACGCCGGACAACTAGCGACAAACGTCACAAACCCGGGGGATCTGCCGAAATCGTCGAGCGGGACAGCGCTCCGAAGGCTTGCCCGTCGCGGTCGCCAACTGAAGCTACTCAGGGTCGGCGTGCACCTCGCGCAACGCGCCCGTCTCTGGGTTGAACACGAACCCGCGGATGTGATCGCGGACAGGCAGCTCCGGACTGCAGCGCAGTCGCGCAAGGCCGGCGCGCAGGGTTGCCTCGACGTCGTCGAAGGCGCCGAGTCGCCATTGCGGCAGCACGCCGTCGGCTGCGAGTGCCTGCGCGAACTCGTCCTCGGAGGCGCCGTGCAGGCCACAGCCATCGTGCATCACGACCACGACCTCGACGGTGCCGAGCTTGCGCTGGGAGACGCTCAACGAGCGAATCGCGTCGTCGGTGACCAGACCGCCGGCGTTGCGCACGATGTGCGCGTCGCCACGCCGCAAGCCCAGCATTCCGAACAGGTCGATACGCGTATCCATGCAGGCAAGCACCGCCACCTTGCGGCGCGGCATCGGGCTGAGCCCGGGCGCGGCGAGTTGCTCCGCGCGAGCGTTGGCCACCTCAAGCATCTCATCGGCGTTGGTCATCGACGGTGGCGATCTTAGCCCGGATCGGGACGGTCGGCTCTTGGTGTGGTCTGACCGCCGGAGCCAGCGGATACGCTTCCCCCATGCCACAACTGGCCAGCCACTCAACCCCGCCGATCGTCGCCCGCTCGGTCAGCAAGACCTTTCGCGTGCCCGAGGAGCGCACCCACACGCTCAAGGAGACGGCGCTGCACCCGCTGCGCCGCACCCGCCACGAGAGCTTCTCCGCACTGAAGGACATCTCCTTCGAGGTGCACCGTGGCGAATTCTTCGGGATCGCCGGGCGCAACGGCAGCGGCAAGAGCACGCTATTGAAGTGCCTGGCCGGCATCTACGGCGTCGACCACGGCAAGATCTGGATGGAGGGGCGCCTATCGACCTTTATCGAGCTGGGGGTTGGCTTCAACCAGGATCTCGCCGCACGCGACAACGTGGTGCTCAACGGCATCATGATGGGCCTCACCCCGCGCGAGGCGCGCCGGCGCGTGGACGAGGTGATCGACTTCGCCGAACTGCGCGAGTTCGAGGAGCTGAAGCTCAAGAACTACTCCTCAGGCATGCATGTCAGGCTTGCTTTCTCCGTGGCAATCCAGGTCGACGCTGACATCCTGCTCGTCGATGAGGTGCTTGCCGTCGGCGATGCCGCCTTCCAGCAGAAGTGCTTCGACGTCTTTCACCGCATGCGCGACGAACAGCGCACGATCGTGTTCGTAACTCACGACATGGGCTCGCTCAACCGCTTTTGCCACCGTGCGCTGCTGCTCGAGCGCGGCGAGACCGTGCACCTCGGCGAGCCTCACGAAGTCGCCGACCGCTACCTGGAGATCAACTTCGGCAGGGAAGCCAACGCCGGCGGCAGTGGCGACACGGGCGAGGGACGCGGCGGCGACGGCGACGCCCGCGTGCTCGAGGCCTGGATCGAGGACGAGCACGGGCAGCGACCGGCCTCCCTGCCCCAGGGTCAGCGGATCGTGCTGAAGGCGCTCGTGCGCTTCGAGGTCGAGGTCGAGGACCCGGCCGCGAGCCTGTATGTGCTCAACGAAGACCACCTCGCGATCGTCGTGGCCAGCAGCATGCGCACGGAAGAGCGCAGTGGACGCTTCCGGGCCGGCGAGGAGGTGTTGTGCTCGTTTGCCTTTGAGAACGTGCTCGCGCCCGGCCGCTACAACCCGCTGTTCACGCTCGCCCATCGCGGCACCGGCATGGACCTGATCGACCGCTACGAGGGCGCCTTCTCCTTTGTGGTCACCGGGCCCGAAGCGATGGGCGGTGCCGTCGACCTGCCCGTCGAGGTGGCGATGAGTCGCGCCGAGAGCGGCTCGGCCAGGGAGATCGTGCTGTGAGTCCGCACACTCAAGGCCCAACCCTTCCGAGCCCACCGGTCCGCCACGACGAGCGTGCCCGATGAGCACCGAGACGCTGACCCCAGAGACAAGCTCCGAACCAGTCCCTTACGAGGGCCTTGGGCGCCCGATCAAGGGCCCGCGCGCGCTCAACGACGACCCGCGCCGCTTCTGGCACCTCACCTACAACATCGCGCGCAACGAATTCAAGCTGAAGTTCTTCGGCTCGGTGCTCGGGTACGTGTGGCAGGTGATGCGCCCGCTGCTGCTATTCGGCGTGCTGTATGTGTTCTTCGTATTGATCGCCAAAGTCGGGGGTGGAGGACAGCCCAGCGAACAGTTCTACGGTGTGCAGCTGCTTGGCTCGATCATTTTGTTTACCTTCTTTGGGGAAGCCACCAGCGGCGCTGTGCGTAGCGTGTTCGACCGCGAGAATCTCGTGCGCAAGATCCAATTCCCGCGCATGGTGATACCGCTCGCGATCGTGCTGCTCGCGTTCTTCAACCTACTGCTCAACCTGATCGTCGTGTTCCTATTCGCGCTGATATCCGGCGTCACACCAATGCTCAGCTGGCTGGAGCTGCCGCTGATCCTGACGCTGCTGGTGGTGTTCTCAACCGGTCTTGCGATGCTGCTTGCGGCGCTGTTCGTGCGCTTTCGCGATATCTCCCCGATTTGGGAAGTGGTCAGCCAGATCGTCTTCTACGGCTCGCCGGTGATCATCCCGCTGTCGAAGGTGCGCGAAGCGCTGCTCTATCCGAAACCGCCCAAGCACGAGACAAGCTTCGACCGGTTCCTGCACGAACACGGCCACCTGCTCTACCACATCTACATGCTCAATCCGCTGGTCACCGTCTTCCAGCAATTCCGCCACGCGATGGTCACCCACGCCACGATCAGCGCCGGACAGGCACTCGAAGGGTGGCTTGGCCTACTGGAGCCGGTGGGGGTCGCCGTCGCGACCTTCGCGCTCGGCTTCTGGGTGTTCAACCGCTCGGCGCCATTCGTCGCCGAGAACCTCTAGAGCGAGCGCGCCTCAGCGGGAGCTTCGCTCGCCTTTGCGGGCGTGTCGGTTACCTTCGCTGAAGCATCGCTCGTCGCAGCCTGAGCATCGCTCGCCGCCGAAGCCTTCGGCACAGAACCCCGGGTCGAGCCAGACCTCCGCATCCCCGCGGCGACCTGCTCGGGGGTGCGGGGCGGTTTGGGGGCGATCCTGCCCTCGCGCCGGTCGGTGCGTAGGCGGCTTGCGGCCGCGAGCGTGCGCGGCAGGCGCCGCAGCGGCCCGATTGCCTCATCGGTGCCCACGTAGCGCACGGGCTTGGTGGCGATCATGTTCATCTGCACTCCTCCCTGAACATGATTCAGCCAGGAGAGATAGGTGTGGCGCGCGATCGCACTGGACTGAAGCACGCGCGCGCTTCTGCGCACCACCGGTCCGAGCAATGGCGCTTTGGCGCCTCGTGGCGAGGGCGCCGGGTCGCCGAAGAACGGCCGGTAGTGGGGCTCTGTGACCTCGGTCATGAAGCCGGCGCGCACCGCCTCCCAGCGATAGGAGAGCGCCCAATGCGCGTGCTCGTAGCCCTCGAACTGCTCCACACCCTC
>DATNKN010000291.1:0-14906 GCA_035603375.1 Solirubrobacteraceae bacterium | reverse complement strand
TCGCGTCGATCGTGACATTGGGACGCGCCTCGTAGACGACGGCGATGACACCGAGCGGCACACGCACCTTGCGCACGTCAAGGCCGTTGGGCAGGCGCTGGCCGTCGATGACCTCCCCCACAGGGTCGCCCAGCGCGGCGACCGCCTCAACGGCGCGCGCGATCCCCTCGATGCGCTGCTCGTCGAGGCGCAGACGGTCGAGCAGCGCATCGCCGATATCAGACTCGTGCCCAGCCGCCAGGTCGCGCTCGTTGGCGCTGAGGATCTCCGCTGTGCGCTCTCGCAGAGCAGCCGCGATTGCTGCCAGGGCCGCGTTCTTGGTGGCAGTGTCGGTGCGCGCGAGAACCCTCGAGGCCTCGCGCGCTCGAGCGCACACCTCCGCTACAGATGAGACGGCGATTGCCATTCAGCTAAGGGTACGACAGCATCGCGGCGCGGCGCTATCCAGATCGGCCAGGCGGAGATAGCGTGGGCCTATGAGTGTAGTCCCTTTTTATCGAATGTGCAATAGTAACTACACTATGTAGCGACTATCGTGAATCGACCAAAAAAAGAGTACCGCACCCCACATACCGCCTTACGCCAGCACCACGCAATCAGCACCACGTGGTCGCTACGCCAACACCATGTAGTCGCGGTGCACAGCCTCCTCGGTGGCACGCGGCAGCACCTCCTGAATCGCTTTGGACTTCATGCCCACCACACGCCGCAGCTCCTCGGCGGAGTAGCTGCAGATGCCCTTCGCCAGCACCCGCTCACCCCCCGGCGTCGCGGAGCCGCCATCGCGCTCGGCGATCTCAACCGCATCGCCCGCACTGAAAGAGCCGAGCACCTCGATAATTCCGACCGGGAGCAGGCTCGTGCCGTCCTCGCGCAAAGCCCGTGCCGCCCCCGCGTCGACCACGAGCGTGCCGTGGCTGGGCTTGGCGTAGCGCAGCCACAGCTTGAAGGATGAATGGCGGGCGACACGCGGCGGAAAGTTGGTGCCCTCCACCCGCCCGGCGAGTACCGCATCGAGCGCGCCCTCGCGCACGCCGTTGCAGATCACGGCGCGAATGCCGGCCGCGGTGGCCATGTCGGCGGCGACCACCTTCGAGCGCATCCCGCCGGAGCCGAGCGGCGAGGTGGTATGCCCGACCTCGATGTCATCAAGCGCCTCGAAGTCGGTGACCTCGCTGACGATGCGCGCGTCGGGACTCAATCGCGGATCAGCCGTATATAGACCGTCGATGTCGGTGAGCAGCACGAGCAGATCGGCGGAGATCAGGATCGCGACCTGGGCGGCGAGAAAGTCGTTGTCGCCGAAGGAAATCTCATCGGTGGCGGTGGTGTCGTTCTCATTGATGACGGGCACGACGCGCCAGTCGAGCAGCTTGCGAAGCGTTTGGCGCGCGTTCAAATAATGGGTGCGCGCGCTCATGTCCATGAATGTGAGCAGTAGCTGCGCACTGACCAGCTCGCGCTCGCGCAGCAGTTCGTCATAGGCCCGATAGAGCTTGCCCTGACCGACCGCACTGGCGGCCTGCAGCTCCTCGACCGCACCGGGACGCGCGGGCAGGCCCATGATCCGCACCCCACGCGCGATCGCGCCGGAGGAGACGATCGCGACCTCCTTGCCCTCGCTGTGCAGCGAGGCGACGGTGTCGCAGATGCGCGCGAGCACATCGGTGCGCAGCTCGCCATTCCCATCGGCGACGATGCTCGACCCGAGCTTTATGACGGCGCGCTTCATCGAGGGCAGCCTAGATGGTGAGCCTGCGACTCGCATGCGTGCCTTGCCCTTTTTTGGGCTGAGCGAGCCCGGGCGACGGGACGCCGGCGCAGCGGGAGCTGAATCTCGCATGCGACCGCGACGGGCGGCCGCTACAGCGCGGGCTCGTCGGGGTCCAGCTCAAATGCGACTCCCGCGATCTCGAGGTCGTCTCCGGCCTGGAATCCCTCCGCCTCCAGCGCACGCAGCACGCCGATCTTGCGCAGGCGACCCTCAAGGTAGGCCATCGCGTCCTCGTTGTCGATGTCGTAGCGTGCAAGCAGCCGCTCCACGCCGCGACCCCTGACGGCGAACGAGCCGGGCGCGACGCACTCGACCACGAAACCGGTGGAGGCAGCGGGCCGGAACACCATGTGCTCGGCGAGCACCACCTCGCCTTCACCCGAAGGCACACTACCCACCACGAAGCGCTCACCCCCGGTGCTCGCGACCGCGGAGCCTTCGCCCCCGGCACTTGCCGCCGCAACGCCATGACCACGCCCGGCACCAGTTACAGCGCCGCGATCGGAGCGCGCGGACGGCTGCTCCACCTCGGGCACGAGTCGCAACAGCTCGCCGGACAGCTCGCGCAGTCCCGCTCCGGTTGCACTGGAGGTGGCGATCACGGGCACATCGGGACCAAGACGCTCCGACCACTGCGCGACCGCTTCGGCCACACGCTCTGGGGACACGAGGTCTGCCTTCGAAAGCGCGAGCACGCGCGGAAGACGCGCGAGCCGCTCGTCGTGCGCGGCCAGCTCGTGCTCGATCGTGGCGTGATTGGCAACCGCGCTGGCCGGATGCGCTGGGTCCGAATCCCCTGACAGCTCGGGCGCGATGTCGAGCACGTGCACGAGCAACCTCGTGCGCTCGACGTGGGCAAGGAAATCATGGCCCAAGCCGGCTCCCTCGCTCGCCCCCTCGATCAGGCCGGGAATGTCGGCGATAACGAGCTGGCGCTCCTCAGATTCGAGCACTCCGAGGACCGGAGAGAGGGTCGTGAAGGGGTAACTGGCGACCTTTGGAGCGGCTCGCGTGAGCCGGCCCAGCAGCGAGGACTTGCCGGCGTTTGGAAGCCCGACGAGTCCAACGTCGGCCAGCAGCTTGAGCTGGAGCTGCAGCCAGCCTTCCTCACCCGGGAGCCCCCGCTCGGCAAAGCGCGGGGCCTGGCGCGTGGGCGTTGCGAAACGCTTGTTGCCCCTCCCCCCGGAGCCGCCCTTGGCGACCACGGCCTGTTGGCCTGCGGCGAGCAGATCCCAGCGGCGACCGGCGACATCGCCCTCGACGCCTTCGACCACCGTGCCCGGCGGCACCCGCACGACCAGCGTGTCCCCATCGGCGCCATGACGTTGGGAGCCCTCGCCATGACCGCCACGCCCGGCCCGGTAGTGCGGCTTGCGCCTGAAGCTCTGCAGATCGCGCAACGAGTCGTCGCACACGACCACAACCTCACCCCCGCGCCCCCCATCGCCTCCATCGGGGCCACCGCGCGGCACGTGCGCTTCGCGACGAAAGCCAGCGGAGCCCTCACCGCCGGCCCCGGCCCTCACTTCGATTCTTGCGCGGTCATACAGCATTGGAGCCCTCGCTTGAATATATGGCGCGACCGCACGCCGGGCCGCGCTCTCGGTGAACTCAGCTCACGTTCGGGCTCGACCGGCGGCCACGATCACGGCACCACGGTCGCGCTTCGGTGGCCGGGCGTCGCAGTGGCCCAAAAAACTACCCGTCGGCACCAACGACGTTCACGACCCTGCCGCGGCGGCCGATCGTGAACTGTACGGTGCCGGCGGCGCGGGCGTAGAGCGTGTCGTCCTTGCCGATACCCACGCCGGTGCCGGGCTTGAAGCGAGTGCCACGCTGGCGCACGATGATCTCCCCGCCGGTGACGGTTTGGCCGGCAAACGTCTTCACACCAAGTCGCTGGGCGTTGGAGTCGCGGCCGTTGCGACTGGACCCGAGCCCCTTCTTATGCGCCATCTGCTGTCTCCTTCGGCTTCGCGGGAGCGGACTTTGCGGCAGCCGGCTTGGCGGCAGCCTTCGCCGCTTCGGGCTCCGAGACGGTCGGCTTCGCGGTCGCCTTGGCGGTCGATGTCTTGGCGGCACCACCCATCGAGATGTCGGTGACCTCGATCCGCGTCAACTCCTGGCGGTGGCCGGTACGACGCTTGTAGCCGCGCTTGGGCTTGAACTTGAACACGCGCAGCTTCTCGCCGCGCTCGTGCGCCACGATCTTCGCCGTGACTTGGACCTTCTTCAGGCTGTCGCTGTCGAACACGGCATCCTCGGAGCGGTAGAGGATCGGCTCGAGCGCGACGCTTGAGCCCTCATCGGCAGTGAGACGCTCCACGAGCAGGGTTTGACCCCGCTCGACGCGGTACTGCTTGCCGCCTGTCTTCACGATCGCATACATGTCTACTCCGATGTTGCCTGGGCCTTAGCAGCCGAACGGCGCCGTCCGCCTCTGCGGCCGCGGCGCCGAGGCTTGGATTGTACCCCGTCCTGGTCCTCCTCGCCCGCCGGGTTCTCCGGCGACCCCTCCGCGCCGTCCTGCTCGGGCTCCGCCATGACGGGCGGCTTGACAGTCTCGACCCGCGCGACAGGCTTTGGCGTGCGCCGGCGCGGGCGTTTGGGCGCGGCGCGCGGAGCCGGCTTGATCGGCTCGCCCGACTCGTCGAGCAGCAGCGCCGAGGCAGCGGTGCGCCCGACGTTCTCGATGCGCACCATGCGCTTCTCGCCGACATTGCGGGCAGCGCCGGCGATCGAGATGATGTAGCCGTCGAGCTTGGCGACCGCGTCGTCCACGTCGTACATGTGCGGCTCGACAATGTCCACCAGCACCTCATCGCCCTCACGGAACGGCAGCGCGCGTTCTTCGACCTCCTCGCGCGTGCCCTGGAAAGTGATCGCGAAGTGGTCGAGCACCAGGCCTTCAGAGCCCTCGAAGTGAAACGAGCGCCCGGTTTGCGCCTCCAGGGCGTGCAGCACGCGCGATCCCTGACCCGTGAACTGGGCGGTGACGCGCGGGTTGATCTGCACAAGGAACGCCTCCGCGTCGGGATGCTCGACGACAAGGTCGCGCAACCGTCGCTCGAATTCGATCGCGATCGTCTCCTCCGAGCGGATCACGCCCTCTCCCTCGCAGGTGGGGCAGGGGCGACTCATGATCTCGCGCACACCCTCGGTTACGTTCTGTCGGGTCATCTCGACCAACCCGAGCCGAGATAGCTCAGCGGTGAACGTCTTCGTGCGGTCCTCATCAAGGGACTTGCGCAGCGTCTTCATCACGGCGTCGCGGTTGCGTGCGCGCGCCATGTCGATGAAGTCGATCACGATAATCCCGCCGATGTCCCTGAGGCGCAGCTGGTTTACGACCTCCTCCGCCGCCTCCAGGTTGGTCTTGGTGATCGTGTCCTCAAGGCCCGCGCCCTTGCCACGCCCGATGAAGCTGCCGGAGTTGACGTCGATGACGGTCAGCGCCTCGGCGTAGTCGATCATCAGATAGCCACCGCTGGGAAGGTCCACGCGACGCGACATCACCCCGTCGATCGCCTCGGTCACCTTGTAGGCGTCTAGCAGCGGCTCCGGCCCCTCCCACAGCTCTACGCGCTCGACCAGCTCGGGAGCGGTGCGCGCGAAGAACGAGACGAGCCGGCGGTGCTGCTGCTCGTCGTCGACGATCGCCCGCTCGAAGTGCTCGGAGAAGATGTCGCGCACCACCCTCACCGACAGGTCGGCCTCCTGGAAGACCATCTCAGGCGCCTGCGTGTCCTGCACGCGCTTCATCAGCACCTCGTGCAACTTGTGCAGGTAGAGCAGCTCGCGCTCGAAGTCCTCCCGTTGCGCACCGTGTGCGGCTGTGCGCACGATGACACCGCCCTCGCCGATCTCGAGCTTGGCGGTCTGGCGGCGCAGGCGCTCGCGCTCTTTGTCCTCAAGGCGCCGCGACACTCCGACTCCCTCGCCGGTGGGCGCGTACACCATGTAGCGCCCGGCGATCGTCAGCTCCATCGACAGGCGCGCGCCCTTGGTCTTCAGCGGGTCCTTGACGACCTGCACGACGATCTCCTGGCCCGGTTTGAGTAGATCGGCGATCTTGCGCCCGCCTCCGCGCCCGCCGCGCTTCGGAGCCTCCACGCCGGGTAGCACGATCTCATCGACGTGCAAAAACCCGTTCTTCTCCAGGCCGATGTCGACAAACGCGGCCTCCAACCCGGGCAGCACGTTGTCGACCTTGCCCTTGTAGATGTTGCCGACGATGGAGCGCCCTCCGCGGCGCTCGATGTACAGCTCAGCTATGCGATAGCCGGCTCCCGGGCGGGCGCCGGTGCGCTTGCGGGAGCGCCCGACGGGACGTGAGGCGCCGGGCGTTCCGGCCGCCTCCAGAAGCGCCACGCGCGTCTCCGCGCGATCGACGCTGACAAGCACTTGCTTTCTCAATTTGATCCAGTCTTTCGATATCTGTAATGGGCAGAGACCCTGGGACCCGTGTACTCGGGGCCCGTGGGCCGGCGGCCGCCTCCCGTGCGGGCCGGCGCTGGACCTCTGTGGTCTGCGGCGCGGCCTGGGCTGGTTGGGGGGAGGTTTCGGCGTACATTTCGATTGCTAGCGGACAACGCGGCCCTTAAGCGCCTGGGAGGCGCGTCCCTGGAGATAGATCGATTGCAGTAGACCCAACGCCAGAAGTGTCGTTATGACCGAAGATCCGCCATAGCTCATGAGCGGCAGCGTGACCCCGGTGATGGGCATTATCCCAACTGCCATCCCGACGTTCACGAAGACCTGAAACATCAGCATAGCCACGATCCCGGCGGCGAGCAGCGTACCGAACAGGTCCTTGGACATCGTCAGGATGCGCAGCGTGCGCCATATCAACAGCGCATACAGCGACAGGACGAGCGCCGCGCCGACGAAACCGTACTGCTCGCCGACCGCGGCGAAGATGAAATCGGTGTCGTCCTCGGGCACATAGTTACCGTTGATCTGCGTCGAGTTCACGCCCCGGCCCGTCTTTTGACCGGAGCCGATAGCCACCTTCGACTGCTCCTGCTGATACCCCTGCTTTTGCGGATTGCTCGACGGGTGCAGAAAGGCCGTCAAACGTTCCTCCTCGAAAGTTTTGAGCACGTGCACGCCGGCTGCCGGGGCGACCACGAGCACGAACGCTCCCGACACCACCACGAGCACCACGATCGCCGCCAGCTGCCGCCAGCTGGTGCCGGCCACGAACAGCAGCATGAACGCGATCGCCATGTACACCAACCCCGAGCCGAGGTCGGGCTGGGCGATCACGAACATCGCCGGCACGAGCGCCGCGAGCAGCACCCGGGCGGTCGTGTCCAGCTCGCGCAGGCGCCGTGAGCGCCCAACGACGAACGCCGACAGCGCGAGGATCAGGAGCACCTTGCCAAGCTCGGACGCCTGGAAGGAGAACAGCGGGAATTCGATCGCTCGCTGTGCGCCGAGGGCCGACTTGTGGCCGAGCGCAAGCACCGCGAGGATGCTGAGCAGCAGCGCGCCGTAGATCGGATACATCAGGTGGCGCAGGCGCGCGTAGTCCATGCGCGAGAGCGCAACCATCATCGCGAACCCCACGAAGAGGTAGATCGCTTGGCGCTCGATGTAGTAGTGCGGCTGGCCCGGCACGAATTTGGCCGTGACGATGCGCAGCGTGAGGATCGAACAGATCCCAAGACCGACCGTTGCGAGCGTGAGCAGCGGGTCGAGCGGTAGGCGCAGCGGGCCGCTCGACGCCACGGGCACCGGCTCGCTTGGCTGGATTGGACTGAGCGAAGACGCGGACACGCCGGCGCTCACTGATCCGGGTTGGTGCCGGTGGTCAACATCAGCGGCTTGTGGAACCACTGGGAGGCAATCAGACGTGCCGCGGGGGCCGCCGCTTCATCGCCGAAGCCGCCCTGTTCTACAGTGACCGCGATCACGATCGGATGCTTGGGATCGGGCAGATAGCACATGTACCAGGCCTGTTCGACCTGTCCTGTGCGTTCGGCCGTGCCGGTCTTGCCGTACACGGGGTGTTCGGCTTGATTCCAGCCCGACCACACGTCGGCCGAGGTGCCACCAGGCTCGAAGGTCGCGTCGTGAATGCCTTCCATCACGTCATTCAGATCGGTGTCGTTGAGATGCACATGGCCGATCGGGGGGGCGGGTAGCTCCTGCACGAGTCCGCCGCTTGAGTTGTCGATCTGGACGCCCAGGTGAGGACGCACGACGGTACCGACGCCGCCATTCGTGTAGGCGCTGGCGAGCGTCGAGTAGGCGACCGCCATCTGTAGCGGCGAGGTCAGCAGTTCGCCCTGGCCGACGGCAAGGTGCATGTTGTCGCCGACGGTCCAAGGACCAAGTTCGGCGACGATGTGACAGACGCTCGCGGCGTTCTTGGGGTGGCTGTGTTCGCAGCCTTCCTGCAGCTTGTTCTGCCCCTCGCGCCACTTGGCGTCCGGTACGGTCCCTTCGATCTCGTTCGGCAAATCCACATGTGTTTCTTTGCCGATGCCAAGCTCCTTGGCCATGTTTTGGATCACGTCGCCATGTTCGTTGGCGTACTCGCCGACCGTGAAGAAATAGGTGTCGGAGGAAACCTTCAGCGCGTCGACCAGCGGCAACGCACCGTAGTCGGTTTTGCCCGAGTTGCAGAACTGCTCGGCGCCGGCGGTGATGCACGAACCGCCGCCCAGCGCCTCTTCAGAATCGATTACACCAGCTTCAAGCGCCCCCATCGCAGTGATCGGCTTGAACGTCGAGCCTGTCGGATACTGACCTTCCACGGCCCGATTGAGCAGCGGCGCGGGAGGGTCGGGCCCTTCGCTTTCGCCGCTGCCGTTGAGCCGGTCGAATTCGGCCTGAGTCATCGGTTTGGCAAAGCGGTTGGGGTCATAGCCCGGGTAGGAGCCCATTCCGTAGATTTCCCCATTGAGCGGATTGATCGCCACGAATGCCGCTCCCGACCCCGGGTTGCCTTTGCTTTGCGCGAGCGACACCCCGTAGCGCAATGCCCGTTCCCCCACCCGCTCAAGGCCCAGGTTGATCGACAGCTTCAGGTCGTGCCCGGCCTTGGGCGGCGTTTCCGAGAGCCTCGTCGGTTCGGGCTGACCTTCGGAATTGACCTGCACGCGCTTGACTCCGGGCGTGCCGCGCAGATAGCGGTCGTAGTAGTACTCAAGGCCAGACTGGCCGACGACCGTGCCCTGAGGAACGCCCTTGAAGGCCGGCAGTTCGAGCTCTTCTTTGTTGACCTGACCGACGTGGCCAAGCGTCTGAGAGGCCAGTTCGCCGAAGCGATAGTCGCTGATCGCGACCTCCTGCTGTTTGACTCCGGGGAAGTCGTTGTGGCGCTCCCCCAGCACGGTGAGAGCGGCTGGACCGGCATCGGTCTTGATCGTGACCGGTGCGTATGGGAGCTGTGTGATGCCCGCGATCACGCGTTCGTAGATCAAGCGGGGACTGAGGCCAATTACCGGCGCAAGGCGCTGGAACAGCCCGCGAATCTCGACGGCCGAGGACGGCAGCGGTGGAATCGCAACGGCCCGCAGACGGTCTGCTCGGGCAAGCGCGTGAAGCTCGGCCAGCTGCGCGGCGCTGGCGTGTCGATGCCCGCGTCTGCCCCTGCTCTCATACGCGTTCAGATCGTTCTCATATGCCTTCAGCCGTTCACCGGCGCCCACGAATTCCCTGGCGGCTTCGGCCAGGTGTTCCTGGTAGACGCGGGCCTGTTCCTTGACCGATGCGGGCAATGCGCTCGGCAGGATTTGAACCGCGTTGCTGACCTGGCTGGTGACCAGCGGCTGGCCTTCGCTGTCGAGGATCTCTCCGCGCGGGGCCGCTGTCGGCAGTTCGCGCTGGTCGTTGGCCTGGGCCTGCTGGACGTACTGTTCGCCTGTCAGCACCTGCAGGTACCACAGGCGGAAGAAGATGATGCCAAACATCACAAGCGCCACGCTGCCGATGATCGCGATGCGCAGCGCCAGCTGCGGCGACACTGGCCCGCCGCGCGGCTCGCTCGGGCGCAAACGCTCGACGCTGCTCATCTGGGTGCCTCCGCCGCCGCTCGGACCGGCGTAGCCTCCGCCAGGAGCGAGATGAGCAACGTGGTCACCGGTCCGCTCTCCTGGAGCGCGACAGTGGGCTGAGGCCGCCGGTCGTGTAGGCGCGACGGCGACGGCGACGCGGATCGTCCGGTAGCGCCCCCACCAGGCAGCGACGCACCAGCGCCCAGAAGGGGAGCGCAACGGCCGTGTCCACGAGCACCCCGATGACGATCTCGCGCAACAGCTCGAGGCTCACAGGCGCGTCGACGCCGAGCAGGAACTCGACGATCGAATAACCAACGGCCGCCGCCGTCGCGGCGGCCGCGCCGACAAACAGCGGCGTGAGCGCCGCTTGCGGGTCGCGCAGCTCGCGCAGGCGGCCCGCCCAGTAGCCGACGATCGTGAACACAAGCGATGTGACGCCGAGCGTTTGCATCAAGGCAAGGTCAATTAGCAGCCCGACGCAGAAGCCGCTGACGGCGCCCATCGTGGAGCCGCACAGCAGCCCGACGAACGCGACCAGCAGCGGTGAGAGGTCGATGCTGACACCGAACACCGGTACCTCCGAGACGACGCTGATCTGCACGAAGACGACCACGACCGAGAGCAGCGCCACACGCCACACAAGCGAGCCCGGCAACCACGCCGATCCGGCCTGAGCCGCTCCGGAGCGAGCGCGCTGAGAGTAGCCGACGCGCGCGCTCATCCGCCTCCCCCGGTCGAAGCGAGTTGTTCGCCATTCTGGGCTTCTTCTTCTTCGCTACCTGTCGGGTGCGCCGGGCTGAGATTGGCCGCGACGCTATTCAACGCGGCCGCGCGCGAGCCAGCGGAGAAGGTCAAGACCTGCACGAATTCGAGGTTGTGCAGATCGGCCAGTGGGCTCACTTGCACCGACGTGAAGCCGCTCTGTTCGTTGACCGAGGTGACCTGGCCGAGCGGGATGCCCTTCGGGTACAGCGACACGCCATGACTTGCGACGGTACCGGAGGTCACAACGTAGTCGCCCGGTAGCGGGGCCGCGCTGGAGGCCGGATAGAGATACTGCATCAGCAGTTTTCCGGGCGCACCGACTTCCGGTTGCACCATGCCGATCGTGCCGGTGGCGCTGATCTTTGCGGTCACTTCGACTGCGCTGTCGGTGATCAGACTCACCTGCGCGGCGTCGGGAACGACCTCCGTGACCTTGCCGATCAGTGCTTCGCCACTGACGACCGGGTCATTGACGCGCACACCGGAGGAGGAGCCCTTGTCGATAGTGATGATCGAATACCAGATGTTCGGCGATTGGTAGGTGACGCTCGCGGTGACTGGCGTGTAGTCGGCGATGCTCAGCTCGTGGTCGAGATGGTCGATCTTCAGCAGTTCCCTGTAGGAGTGTTCGTTGACCTGGTTGGCCGTATACTCGGCGCGCAGCTTGTCGAGCTGCTTGCGCAGTTCGGCGTTCTGACTCTTGGCTTTCAGCGTGCTCCCGAACCAGCCGAACAGGTTGCGCACGGGCTTCAGCGCCTTGTTGGCGCCATCCTGGATCGGCGAGACCACCGTCAGGAAATCGCGCTGCACCGAGTGCAGGCCACCGCTCGGGGCCTCTCCGAAGTAGGCGGTCAGCAGTATCAGGGAGAGCACGACGAGCAGTGCAAGCACCGCGCGCCGACGCCGGACCGTCTTGTCATACACCAGTAGCGACCTTCCGAAGACGTCATCGAACAGAGTACCCCCGGACAGAGCGAGCAGCGACAGGCACTGTGAACGCACTTGCTTCGCCGCATAGAGCGGTGCAGCCAGACGCCGCGCTCATCGACGCCGGCGGCTGCGCGAATTGCGGTTGGAGCGGTGGATCGCCTCGAACTCCTCAAGCGAGCGTCCCGACCCGACCGCCACGCACGTGAGCGGCGACTCCGCCAGATGCGCGGGCATCTGCGTCTCCTCGCGCAAGCGCTGATCGAGACCCTGCAGCAGCGAACCGCCCCCGGCGAGCATGATGCCGCGGTCCATGATGTCCGAGGCAAGCTCGGGCGGGGTGCGGTCGAGCGTCTCCTTGACAGCCTCGATGATCTGCGAGAGCGGCTCATCGAGAGCTTGGCGGATCTCCTCGCTGGTGAGCACGACGGTCTTCGGGAGGCCGGCGACCATGTCGCGTCCGCGAATCTCGGCCTGAAGCTCCTCCTCCATCGGGCAGGCGGAGCCAATCTCGAGCTTCAGCTCCTCGGCCGTTTGCTGGCCGATCAGGAGCTTGTACTCCTTCTTGGCGTAGTTGATGATCGCCTCGTCCATCTCATCGCCGCCGACGCGGATCGACTCCGAGACGACGATGCCGCCGAGCGAGATGACCGCCACCTCGGAGGTGCCGCCGCCGATGTCCACCACCATCGAGCCCGTTGGCTCGCCGACAGGCAGGCCGGCGCCGATCGCCGCCGCCATCGGCTCCTCGATCAAATATGCGGTGCGCGCGCCGGCGGACAGGCAGGCCTCCTCCACGGCGCGCTTCTCCACACCAGTCACGCCCGAGGGCACGCACACGACCACGCGCGGGTGCGCCCAGCGATTTTGGTGGACCTTCTGGATGAAGTGGCGCAACATCTCCTCAGTCACGTCGAAGTCGGCGATGACACCGTCCTTCAGGGGGCGGATCGCCTGGATCGTGCCGGGCGTGCGACCGAGCATCCGCTTGGCCTCGATGCCGACGGCATGCACCTCGCCGGTGCGCGAATCGATCGCGACGACGCTCGGCTCGGAGAGCACGATGCCGCGCCCGCGCACATACACGAGCGTGTTGGCGGTTCCGAGATCGACCGCCATGTCGCGGCCGCCGAATCCGGTTAGGTACGTGAGGAAGCTCATAGATAGGGTGCAAGCACGCTCTGCTTCGGCTGTGCCTAACCGGTCATCCGGCAGCCGGTGGCCGGCGCGTGCTTCGCGAGGAGTCTAGCGGACCCCACCGCCTGCTCCGCAAGTTTGACAGCGCATTTGCAGGCACAATTCGTCGCGGTGGAACTCCGGTGGGGACCTGCAAGGGAAAGGATTACAAGCACGTTCTCAGTGGCGATCGCGAGCGTGCTCCATCAATAGGTTCGGGCACATGTCGAGCAACGTCGCAAGCGGCAACCCGACGACGTTCTCATAGTCGCCCCGAATCGCCCGCACCAGCGCGGCACCAATCCCCTGGATCGCATAGCCGCCGGCCCGCCCGCGCCACTCACCGCTCGTCACGTACCAATCGATCGAGTCTTCGCCCAGCTCGCGAAAATCGACCTCGGTGCGTGCCAGCGCGACCCGCTCCCCCGCCGCCGAGAGCAGCGCCAAACCGCTGAGCACCGTGTGGGTAGCGCCGGACAACGCGCGCAGGGTGGCGCGCGCCTCGCGCTCGTCGGCGGGCTTACCGTAGATGCGCCCATCGAGCGCAACCAGCGTGTCGCAGCCGAGCACGATCTCGCTCGCATCGCCGGACGGGCCCGCCGTTTCAGCCGCGGGCGACGACGCACATGCGGCACGGGCCTTGCGCAGCGCGTTCTGCACCGCCACCTCCCCGGGCTCGCCCCGCTCTATCTCAGCGACATGGGTGGGGCGCAGCTGGAACACCACACCCAGGCGCTCCAAGATCGCCCGCCGCTGCGGCGAAGCGGAGGCGAGTACGAGCGTGGGGAAGGACCCCATCGTCAGCTCCCGGGCGGGAGGGCCCACGGCGGGACCGGCGTCGCTTGCATTCTCGTAACCGGCTCCCGCTGGGGGCCAGCTACCCCGCTCAGTCGGCGAGGTCGGGAAAGAACAGGGCCGCCTCGCGCGCGGCGGACTCGGGCGAGTCGGAGCCGTGCACCATGTTCTGGGCCATCTCGATCGCGAAGTCGCCGCGGATCGATCCGGGGGCGGCCTCAAGCGGATTGGTCGCGCCGATCGCCTGCCTTGCGGCCTTGACGGCCTCGGTCCCCTCTAGCACCATCGCGACGATCGGCCCGGAGGTGATGAACGCGACAAGCTCGCCGAAGAACGGCTTCTCGGCGTGCTCGGCGTAGTGGCGCTCGGCCAGCTCCACCGACACGGTCATGTGGCGCAGCGCGACGATGCGCAGTCCCTTGCGCTCGAAGCGAGCGATGATCTCACCCGTGAGCGAGCGGGCGAAGGCGTCGGGCTTGACGAGGATCAACGTGCGGTCCATGTGGTCCTTTGGGTTCGGATTGTGAATGTTGGCTCGAGCTAGCCGCTCGAGCGCGGGCGAGCGGCGCGGTGCGTGGGCTCGCCGCCAGTCGGTGCAAGCTCGGTGGGATCTGCCTCGGAGCCCTCGGGCGCCGTCGGCTTGGGCGCCCTGACGGCCGCGCGTTCGGCCGCGCGCACGCGTGCCTGGGATACGTGCTCGGACTCAAGCGAATCGGTTTGGATGTCCACCTCGGCGCTCGCACGACTCCGCGCCAAGGAGCCCGAGGCCGCGGCGCCCTCCGAGGCGCCGCTCGATGCGCGCTCGCGACGCGCTGTGCGGCGCGCGGGCTTGGCCGCCGCCACCTCCGCCTCGCAATAGGGGCAGATCGTCCAGGCGCGATCCAGCGGACGCGAGCAGCTGGCGCAGCGCTCCTTGAGCTTGCGCAGACAGCTCGGGCAGCGGATGAAGTCGCGCTCGACCCGGTAGTCACAGTGTGGACACAGGCCATAATCGAGGTCGTGAAGCCGCGCTTCGGCGGCCTGCAACTCCAGTTCGCGCTCACGCACGTCCTCCAGATACTCGGGCGGGCGCAGGATCATGTAGACGATCGTGCCGACGAACGGAAACAGCGACGCGGCCGTTGCGCAACCGACGAGTATTGGATCGGCGATCCGCCGGCGCGCGTCGGCGTAGGTCCAGTAGAGCAGCGAGAAATACAGCACGACCGCGAACAGGATCAGCAAGTCGATGACGAGGCTCAAGCTTTTGCTTTCGATTCCGAAGTAGGCGATTGGTGGTGGCATCGATGTCCCTATACGGCTCCGCTTGGGGTTTTCCTTGCAAGCACGCGTGAAACGGGGCTCTTCGATCCTCGATGGCACATCGGGCGGACGAGTTTAGAGGCTATCGGGCCGAGAATGGGCAACCACACCCACCGGGGGCGTGTTGTTGGGACTCGCAAGCCTCACAAGAACAGCCG
>DATNKN010000022.1:0-11048 GCA_035603375.1 Solirubrobacteraceae bacterium | reverse complement strand
GCGGACCTGACATACCCACCGTGGATGACGTGACCAACTCGTTGCGTCGGCGTCTGCGGGTGCGCGGCCTTCGACCGTCTTCGCTTGAGAGCTACGAGTCGATCCAACGGGTCCACGTGTCGCCCTTGCTCGGATCACGGCCGATCACCGGCGTCGATACCGATGACATAGAGCCTTCTCGGCCGCTCTGCTCAAAAAGGGGTTGGCAGCAAAGACTGTCCGCAACATGCTTGGGTTCCTACACCAGATCTTCGAGCACGCGATCGCTCTCAAGTTGATCCGCGACAATTCTGTGCGTCACGCCGAGAAGCCCGGTGGCAAGAAATCCGGCGCCAACCCGGACATCCAGTTCTTGACCGTCGGCGAGCTTGAAGCGGTGCTACGCGAGATTCCCGATGAGAGCGTGATCCGCGAGCCGAACCCGACCCGTAAAGGACGTCGTGGTCCGTCCCCTCCCCCATCGCCCGATGTTCTAGGCCCTGTTTTGAGGGTCATCATCCTGACGGCAGCGATGACGGGGCTAAGGATGTCCGAGTTGCGTGGTCTTCGCTGGCGTGACATCGACTGGACGGCCCAACGAATCCGGGTCCGTAACACCCATGTTCGACACGAGCACGACGCAGGTGGGAAGTCAGAGTTCTCAACGAAGCGCTCCGTGCCGATGACCACACTTCTAGCTGGCCTACTCGACGGCTGGTCTCAACGCACCGTCTTCAACGGCGACCTCGACCTCGTGTTCGCTCACCCACAGATAGGCAAACCATTGGATCGCTCGAAGGTGCTCAAGCGCTTCAAGGCTGCCTGCAAGGACGCGAAGGTGCCCGTGATCCGCTTCCCGACCTGCGACACACTTTCGGCACGCGGCTAGCGGCGAGCGGCGTATCGCTACGGACCATCCAAGAGTTCATGGGCCACACCGACACCAAGACAACCCAAATCTACGTGCATTACGCGCGCTCTGAGCACGAGATCCAGCTCGTTGACGACGCCTTCGCATCCGAATCAGAACAGACCCCTCCAGGGAATTCGCCCGCAACAGGTGCATAGCCCCGCCCACGACCAGACGACTTTGCGCCGCCGTGTCAAAGATCGCCGTGGCCCAGTAGCCACCGGCGCGTTGGTATGTGCAGGTGGGACAAGTTTTGGTAGGATGGTCTGATGAAGACTTTGCATTTGGACCCCAATACTCGCAATCAGACTGCGCGGGTGGCCGAGGAGATCGACCGGTTGCTCAGCGAGGGCAAGAGCATCACAGTGACCGTTGCCGAGGAGCAGGAGCTGCTCTCTCCCCAACAGGCCGCTGAGCGCCTTGGATTCTCCCGCCAGCATGTCGTGCGGCTCATCAACGCCGGCGAGATCAAGGCACGCAAGCTGCCAAGCTCAAGCTACTGGCAAATCCCACTGGTCTCGATGCTCGACTTCGAGCAACGCCGCGAACACGCACGAGAACAGTCGGACGCGTTCTCTCGCGAGCTTGACCAGCTAGGCGCACCGCTTGAGTGACGCCGCCCGGCCGCCTCGAGCCGTCCTCGACACCGACGTCATCTACTCGCGCGTGCTGCACGAGCCGATCGGACGACTCGCATACCAGGAGAGGCTGCTGACACTGATCTGGAGCGACCAGCTCCTGAACGAGGCAAAGCGAATACTCGTAGAGCGCAAGCCGGTGCCCTAGCAAGCCGCCGAACGCTGGGTGGACTACATGCGCCAAGCGTTCCCCGACCAGCGCGTCGAGATCGACCACTTGCCAGCCAGCCTGGACCTCACCGCATTGACGATCGACCCGGGTGACCGTCACATTTGCGCGCTCGCAGTTGCCGGTCATGCAGAGTTGCTCCTGACATTCGATCACGGATACATCAGCGAGTCCCTCGCCAAGCATGACATCCGTGTTCTCACGCCCGACACATTTCTCGATACAACACTCAAGGAAAACCCCGACGCGATCATGGGCGCGATTCAATCCCAGGCCGAGGTATGGGGTGGCGGTCGATCCATCGACGAGCTGCTTAATGCGATCCGGCGCACTGGTGCGACAGTGTTTGCCAGCAACGCTCGCCGCCTCATCAACATGTGATTTGTCGCCGAATCCCACACGCCCCCGTCACAAAAGCAGGCGCGCGACACTGTCCGTGCACGAGTGCCGCAGCTCGTCCAAACGGGGAGCGCGAGGGGACGAGTCTGGCGTGCCTGCTCGGCCCGTGAAGCCGAAGTAATCGCGTCTCCGCGACAGGTGCTCAGGCCTCAAATCTCTGGGCGGCTGGCCCTTCTATGCAAGGACGAGACGTCACGGCTGGGTTCGAACGTCAGTACGTCGCCGTGTACAC
The DNA here is from genome assembly GCA_035603375.1 of Solirubrobacteraceae bacterium. Classification (GTDB taxonomy): domain Bacteria; phylum Actinomycetota; class Thermoleophilia; order Solirubrobacterales; family Solirubrobacteraceae; genus Palsa-744. The sequence goes on along the minus strand of DATNKN010000022.1, from coordinate 8,721 downwards.
CACCGACCGCTCGCCCAAAGCACACTCGACGACGTTGGAGCCAATGGCCGCTCCCTCGGTCCCGCAACTGAATCCAGACTCTTGCCAGCGCTGTTCGGTGGCGAACGGTCCCGCCGGAGATTCCGCGATGAGTTGGCTGGCCGATGTGCATGACATTCCCTGAACCGACATTTCGGTGGCAGTCCCTTCTCCAGCCAGCGTGGCATCAGGACATTTGACGGGCGGTGGGGGAGGTTCCCGCTCGACCGCGGTGTGTGTGCAAGTATTCGTGTAGTCGCCCGGCTTGAACGTTTCGCCGTACTGCGGGAAGTACCACTCAAGTGCGTTGTAGGAGAGGTAGCCACGACACGTGCCGAGATGAAAGGCTATGACACGAACCGCGACCTGGGGATTGCAACCCGTACAGGTGCCCGGCCACACCCAGTCCGATCTGCCCACTCCGACTGCTTCGCCGACGCCCCATTTTGTCCAGTTAATATGCGATACCACGCTCGTCGGATCGCCGCCGTAGGAGATCACTGACGGATGCGCGCGCCCGAACCCCGGCAGATGATTCAGCGCTCGGCCGAGCCGAGGTGAGCGCTCCGAAGACAGGGCCGAGAAGCTCGAATCGTCTCGTTTACAGCGAACGGCCGACAGGTCACTGGTGAGCGGAGCGGTCACACACAGGTTCTGCGCCGGTGGTGTCTGAGCGTGCGCAGCGGTCGTGGATGCAAGCGAGTTGAGAGCTACGACCGCGGCGGCGAGCACGACCAACCACGTTCTCGATCCTGGCGGGCATACCGGCCTGAACGGCACAACCATCTCCTTTTTCAACCAGGCTGTCACGGCGAGGAGCAGTCGTGGAGCGGGAAGAGTCATAATCGAGCGCGGAGCTCAACGCCCAACGGTCAGCGACTGCACGACCCGTCCCCCTGTGGTGGCGGTCACCACGGTCAGGCGCAGCTGACTGCTCGCGGTGAGCAGCGCTGGGTTGGCGATCGTCACGGTCCGTGGCCGTCCGGCGGGTACGCGCACGGTCTTGGTAGCCAGGAGGATCGTATGGACATGTCCATGGATGCGTCGACTCCGGTGCAGAGCGAGACTGACGCTGCACGTGGAGGCGGCTGCGCGTGGGCAGAGGATCGTGACGAGGAGTCGTTGTCCGTGGCGGTGCAGGCGCACCGACGCCCGCACTCCGCGCGCTGGTCCAGCAGCCAGCACCCCGTGGGAGGGCGAGGCCGAGCCGCTGCTCGAGCCGCCGCTCGAGTCGCCTGAGCCACCACCGCCACCCGAGGGAACCGGCGGTGCAACGCCGGGTGCTTCGAGGATTTCGAGGCCCAGCGCGCCGTACTGCGGCGAGCCGTCGGGCGCCGTGCCTTCGAGCGTGATGACGTGCTCCCCGGCAGGCACGCCCGCGGGGATTTGGAGGGTCGCTTCGACGTTGCCTTCATTGTCGACTGTGACCGGCCCTAGGTCATACGGGGTGGAGTGAAGTACCGCCTCCAACTGCGCGCCTGGAGCGTAGCCCGAGCCCTGGATCTGCACGCTGCAGGACTGGATGCAGGGTACCGACTGCTCGCAGCCCGAACCACATGGAACGACAGCGCCACCCTGCAGATTGCCAATGTTGCCCGTCGGGCCGACCGGCTCGACCCTGATCGGGTCCACAGGCACCGGCGGGTTGTGGATCAGGAGCTCCCCGGCACCGTTGGTGTAGTGCTCGCGGAAGTAGGCGGCTATCGCGTCATGGGCGAACTGGGTCGGGTGGAAGGAGGCGACGATCGGATAGCTGAGGCCACGAAACCATGGTTCTGCAGTGCAGATCTCGTGGCCGGCGGTGGCCGGGGCGATGTTGACGTAGCTGATGCTCGACGCTTCCGCGGCTTCGGAGATCGCCTGGTTCAGGGTGCCGAGCACTTCCGTAGCGAGGAATTCCTTGTCCTGCTGATAGAGCGGAAGGCCATTGCAGCCCGGCGCGGAGGCAGAGATCGGGCTCGGGTACCCGAAGGCGACGATCGTCGAGTTCGGGAAGTCGTAGCGCAGGGCGGTGAACGTTTCTTCGAGACGTTCATAGACCGGTCCGGTGATGTTGTTCAAAACGGTGTCGACGAAATTCCCGTCGCTGCTGCACGGCGTGATCGTTACGATGCAGTGCTCGGCGATGCCTGAGAAGCCCGCGTCGTTACCGCCGATCCCGATCGTGATCAGCGATGGGTCCTGACCTCCCAGACGTTCGCGGCTGAAGTTTTCGACATCGGTTAGCTGCGTATTGCCACCGGCGATGTTCAGCGGGGAATGCGGATACTGGGGCTTGGCCGTCTCCGGGATCGCGCCGATGTTTGCGGTCGTCGCACCGCTGCAGGCCACGAAGATCGACTCGGTGGCGTTCAGCATGCTCGCGATCTGTACTGGATAGGCTAGGTTGTCGCGGTGGCAGGTGTTTTCGTAGAAGGTCGGCGGGCGTAGGAGCAGATTCGGCTCGGTGTTCGTCAGCGTCGTCGTGTCGCAGTCGAGCCCGCCCCATAGTGGAGGGAAGCCGGGCAGATATTCGAGGTTCGTGTTTTCGTAGTAGAGGCCGCCGCCCATGTCGGTGCCACAGTCGTAGTTGGTGCCCATCCCGGGGAGCAGTCCCTGACCGGAGCTGTAGGAATCCCCCATCGAGGCGACCGAGGTGACGGGTGTCGGGTCGGCTGTCGGGTCGATAGTGAGGTTGTCGATCGCGAACCCAGCGGGCTCTTCGGCGATCTCGTGCACGGAGAAGCTCGCCATCCCGGCGTAGGTGACGGTGAGCAAATTGATGCCGTAGCTGTCAGCGAGTACCGATTGCACCTCATTGCCGGAGCTGTCAAAAGCTTCGACGACGACCGAGTCGCGATTGTTGATGTAGCCGACGTCCAGCGTGAAGCTCGACACGGTCTGCGGCAGGCCCGTGCTCGGATCGACGAAGTACCCTTCGATCGCGCCTTCAAACCGCGGATACCCCGAGAGCACAGGGCTCGTGGGGTTGGCCGAGTCTTCGGAAGTCTGCACGGTGCTCGTGAAGATGACCCCGTCGTCTTCGTATTGGTTGGTGACGAATTCTTCCAGCGGCACCTCGCTGAAAGTGATCGTCGGGTAGGCCGTCGGCGAAGCGGCGGGCGAGACCGCCCGGCGGACCTGCCTGCCCAGCGCGGGGACATCAACAAATGAAGATGATGAGGTAGGCCCCACCGAGGTCGAGCGAGGCACGCCTGTCCCAAGCGAGGCATTGGCAACTCCGCCGCTCAGCATCAACAACGCCGCGGCGAGGGCTGGCAACACGAGCCGACCGAGAGACATCGACCGGTCACTATATAGAACGGATTCTAGCCTTGCGTATTCAGAAGCGCGCTGCTGATTTGGCGCACCCGGCTTGTGTTCTCCCGAATCGCCTGGGTCGGCGCCCGCCGGCTTCCCCGGCGAATGCGGACAGGCGAACTCCATACCGTTGAATGCGCGGACATCGTCCGATCCGGTCGCCTGCGCCGGTCTCGTGCGGATGCTCGCTTGGCCTTGCAAGTGGGCGTAAGGCGATTGTGGCTAGGTTGCCGAGAGTGACGCCCGCGAGCTGCCGTTCACGGATGTAGTGCAGATGCGGTGCTGCTGCTCGGACCGCTCTACCACCTGCCTGCGGCCATAGGTCGCGCGGGCGCTTGCCGATGCGTGCAGTGTGCGAGCAGCTATTTGCGAGCGTTGTTCGCTTATTGCGGCTCTTGGGTCGGTTGGCCGGAGGGTCGTTGTGTTACCGGGGTGTGTGCGGCCGCGTGTCGCAGAAGGCGGGGGAGGATCTGGCGGTGCAGAATCGATACGGGTGGCCAGAGGATTTTGGCGATCGGCTTGTCGTAGCGCACGTGTGTGGACAGCGTGACGCGTGCCGGTTCGGTCTTGAAGAGCAGGCGCGAGGTGAGATACCAGGAGCGTGACTCGATCGTGAGCGAGTCGGGCTCCCGGTCGACGATCGCCCAGCCGAGGACGTGCTTGGGCGATGTACGACGGGCCAAGCGTAGGTTAAGTCCGTAGCGGAAACCGACGAGGAGAAACCAGCGCACGGACCGTGGCGCATCCTCGAACACGGCGCGCGCCCACTGCTCGGGGGTGCGCTCGTTCGCCGCGGTGACGGACGCTTCGAAGGAGTCGTCGTAGTCGCAGCGGTATCCGGCGAGGCTGCTCGGCATCCCCCTCACGACGCTATCTGCCCGCGCGCGTTTGGGCGCGTTTCGTTCGGGTGATCGTTCTCGAGGCGTGCCGAGGCGGCCTTCCAGGTTGCCATGTCGTGTCAGGCTCCGTGTCCGCTCCTCAGCAGAACCTGCGCTCCGCGGTTTGGCGGATAGGTGACAAAGCGCCGGCGCGGGCGCTCGGGTTTCGCATCGGGCGCCTCCAGCTCGCACTGGGCGAAGACGTGGCGCAGGATGACCTTCATCTCGAGTGTCGCGAAGGCCGCGCCGATGCAACGGCGTGTGCCGCCGCCGAAGGGCAGCCAGGTGTAGGTGTCCGGGGCGTCTTCCATGAAGCGCTCCGGTCGGAAGGCGTCCGGTTCGGGGTAGAGGTCGGGCCGACTGTGCGTGAGGATCATCGAGCACGTCAATAGCGTGCCCGGCGGTACCGTGTAGTCGCCGACGGCGAACGGCGAATTTACCTGGCGGGCCACCAGCGGCACGACGGGGCGCAGGCGCAGGCCCTCCTTGATCAGACAGTCCAGATACCGATCGTCGTCCTCGGCGACCGCGGTGCGCAGGCGCGCGTGGACCTCGGGCGTGCGCAGTACACGCTCAAAAATCCATGCCAACCCGGTGGCGGTCGTCTCGTGGCCGGCGAGCAGCAGCGTGACGAGCTGGTCGCGTAGCTCCTCGTCGGTCATCGCCTCCCCGTGCTCGTCGCGTGCGCTGAGCAGCATCGAAAGGATGTCCTCGTGCTCGGCGAGCTCCGGGTCCGAGCGCTTGCGGGCTATCTCGTCGAAGAGGATCGCGTCGACGCGCTCTCGCAAAGCCACGAAGCGCCGCCAGGGGCTGCGGGCGCCCATGTCGCGTTGCAGGACCGGCCACAGCAGCGCCGGGGAGTTCAGGAGCTTCGGCAGCAGGCGCTCCAGCTCGGCAGCACGTGCGGCGTCTTCGATTCCGAGCACTGCGCGCAGGATCACGCGCAATGTGATCCGTTGCATCGAGGTGTGCGCCGAGAACGGCCTGCCAACCGGCCAGCTTGCGATCTCCTCGTCGGCGATCTCGCCGATCAGGTTTGCATAGACGCCCATGCGCTCGCCATGAAACGGCGGCAGCATCAGTTTGCGGCGGTTGAGATGGCGCTTGCCGTCGAGCAGCAGCACCGACTCGGGCCCCGCGACGGGCTGCATCACGCCGTTGCCCTCGCCCGCCCGCAACTGGTCGGGGTCGCTCGTGAACACGCGCTTGATCTCTGCGGGGTCGGCGATCACTACAAGGAAGCCCACGGGCCAGATCCGCAGCGAGAAGATGTCGCCGTAACGGCGCCGGCAGCGCTCCAGCAGGTCGTGTTCGGCCAGCAGCCAGTATGAGCCGAGGAGATGCCGAGGGACGTGGGGGCCGGGCGGGGCTTGGGAGATGTCAGCGGGAGGAGCCTGCGGTTCGCGCGGCGGGACGTCGCGCCAGCGCGATTGACGGCGGGCCGCTACCGGCGTCTGCGTGGTAGGTGTGGTGGGCGCTGTGACTGTGGCCGCTTCGGTGTTCATGTGGGCTCCTTGGCTCGGAGGGTCATGCCGTCGTCGATGAGAGAGAGGATCTGCCCGAAGAGGTCCTCGGGCACGGCGTCGGACTCGGTGAGCTGCTGAATCGAAAGTCCGTCGACGAGCGCGATCACGGCGGTCGCGAGCTGCTCTGCCGGGATCGCCATCGGAACGCCGATCGCTTCGTGGCGCGTGCGCATCGACGCGGCGAGCTCCTCGCGCAGCCGCGCGTTGCGCTCGGCGTAGCGCGCGGCCACCTTGGGGTTGCGCACGGCGAGCGCGGAGTACTCGTGAAAGAGCAGCACGACATCGTGTCCGTGCTCGAGCACGGCGGAGATGTCGCGGCTCAGATCGCCGCTGATGTCACGGTCCGCAGGTGCTAACGCTGCGGCGGTGATCAGCGCGCGCAGCTGCTCGTCGAGCTCGTCCAGCAGCGCGAAGAACAGCTCGTCCTTGCTCGCGAAGCTCCAGTAGAGCGCGCCCTTGGAGAATCCGGCCTCGGCGGCGATCTCGCTCATGGAGGCGCCGTGGTAGCCGCTGCGCGCGAACACTCGGGAGGCCGCCGCGAGGAGTTGCTCGCGCGAGCTGCCCAGCTGTGCTGACTTCGCCTTGACCTCGGCTTGCCGATGATCGAGCTTGGCTGGCATCTTTAAGACCATACCGACCGGACGGTACGTAGTCAAGGACGCTGAACGAACTCCTCGTCCAACCAACGGCGCAAGTCGGGTGACGACCACCCGACACATCCGTACCATCACCGGAGGCATCGGCCTCCGGCAACGCGAGGGCGGCGCCATTGAGATTGCCGAGAGCGAGCGTGATCTGGTCGCTCAAGCGACGCCCGGTCTTCGTCCGGAGCATGCGTATCGTGTCCGGCCGACGACATGCCTGCTTTGGCGAATACGTGGCCTTCTGCTCGGGTGCCTGACTGCCTTGTCTGCAAGCAGATGCGATGGCCTTGTGTCAGCGTCGGGATCGTGGCCACTCACGTAAGGGAGCGGAACTGAGCCGTAGATTAGGATCCGGGCATGCTCCTCGGACTCGTCCAGTTCGCGCAGTTCCTACGGGACCCGGGACGGCTACCTCGCTAGTCGCTCGCCGTCGCGGGCCTTCTCGTATTCGGTCCTGGCCAGATCCCACCACAGGCGCCCCAGGAGCGCTGAGCCTTGCACGGTCTAGCTCTCGGTTCCGCCCTCCGGTACGCCACCGGGGTATAGCGAGTGTGGGTCGTCCGTCTACGTGTTGGTTTGGTGGGGGAGGACCTTAGCTGGGCCGCACGTTTGTCGAGGGGGCGTACCTCTCCTTCGTGATGCGATGGAGCACCAACGCCGCCATGACGGTGATCACGATGAGGTCTGCCGCCATCTGACCTACCTCGAGGAGCCGCGTGCTGTCAGTGCTTGGGCTTATTCCGCTCGCTCCACCGGTCAGCATTCCGGTGGCCACATATATTGCGCCCACGTGCGTGAGCTGTTGGCTCCAACGGTGGCTGCCGCCAAGGGTGTAGTACACGTACGCGAACTGAGTGATCAGTGCGATCACTGTCAATACCAAGAGGGCGGCGATCCACTTCGGGTGAACCCGCTCGTCTCGGGAAAGCTTGTCACACTTGTACGCCAGATAGGCGAACAGGACGACAGTCCCGACGACAAACACTGCGGCCCACACTGGCGAGCTGCTTTGTTCCAAGCCAAGCAGCCAGAAGGGTATTGGCACGCGCCCCACCGAGAAGTGGGTCACGCCAAACGCTTCGACGTGTGCGCCGGCCCGCTGGACCGTCCAGAACTGGGCCCAGTACAGAACGAGCAATACGACCGCGGGCCAGAAGAACCATGGCGCCAGACGGTTGGGGTCCTTCTCCACGTCCGGCTCGCTGTCGGCGGTGGCCTGGCGCTTCGTACCGCGATTTGCGCGTCCCACGTACGCTCGTTCGGCGGTAACGCGCCCGGTCCTTCCGGAAATATCGCTTTAGGGGCGATTGGCGTTCCTGGAATGCCCGCGGTCGGCAGGCGAGATACGGGCTGGCGCTCGCGGCAATCGAGCGCCAGGTGCTCAGAAGCACTCGAGAGGCGTGACCCGCTGCTCCGCCGCTCGGCTGACTTCTGCTCTTGGGCAGAACCAGACGTCTCGATCCCCCTTCGCGGGTGCCTGCTCCGGACGAAAGAGACGTGTTGGGTCAGTCCCACATCACGCTAGTGTTTTCGGGTGTTAGCGACTACATGAACCCACATGACGGCGGTTTCCGATGAGCGACCGTGATCGAGTCTGCACCGCCGATACCGTCGAGTGCCGTAAGCCCCTTCCCGGTCGGTGTCAAAGGCGTCCCGGCGGTTGCTGGATTCTTTGACTGGCTTCGACCCGATGACACTCTCAAAGAGCGAGCGAAAACGCCGCGGCTGAGCGCGAATCGCCATCCCACTCGCATCTAATCGCATGGCGCACCTCGCCAAGCAATCACAAAACGCTCCGAATTTTGTTCCGCACGGAACAAATGCCTCCCAGGCACCCCTCCGCACGAAACCACGATTTTGCAGGCCTTTCCTGAGGGTGAGCGACGGGATTCGAACCCGCGACCGCCGAGACCACAACCCGGAGCTCTACCAACTGAGCTACGCCCACCAAGCGAAGCTAGGCGTGAGTTTAGCGTCAGATCAACCGCGCAAGAGGTCTTCGGCGAGCGCGAGGGATTCGCTCGGGGTGCGATCCGGATGACGTTCCAGCGCGAGTTGCCAAGCTCGCAGGAGCGATATGGGATCCTCGCCCAGCAGTCCGACCAGCTCCCCGACCAGAGTCACGACCGCGGGATCTAGCCCGGGCACGGGTGCTTCGCGAGCAGGCACCTGACCGCTCGCAGCAGTACCCGTATGCGTCCCACCTGACGCGTCGGCATCGGCACGGGTGGCCGCGAGCATCCGCTCGGTGACATCCTGACCTTCGCGTACCGCAGCACGCCAACCACGTCCCATCGAGAGCTGATCGAGTGCTAGGCGAGGACCCTCGAGCACGGTCAGCTGAGCTTGGTTGGG
>DATNKN010000272.1:0-6207 GCA_035603375.1 Solirubrobacteraceae bacterium | reverse complement strand
GGGGAGGTACATGTACCTCCCCGAACAGAAACAGGTCAAAAAGTCGGCGCGTACTTGCCGAACACGTCCTGCATCGCCCCGCACACCTCACCCAAGGAGCATTTGTCCTTCAGCGCTTGGCGAATGCAGGGCAGCAGGTTCTCGCTGCCGCGCGCGGTCTCGCGCAGCTCCTCCAAGCGCTTCTCCACCAGTGCTTGGTCACGATTCGCCTTAAACGCCTGCAAGCGCGCCACCTGTTCGCGCTCTGACTCGGGGTCCACGCGCAGCAGATCCGGCACCTCGAGGTCGTCCTCCTCGAACTTGTTGACGCCCACGACGATGTCCTGGCCGATCCGGTAGCGCTCCTGGTAGCCCCAGGCGGACTCGTCAATCTCGCCGGTGATGAACTGGATCGCGTTGACGCTGCCGCCGAGCGTGTCCACCTTGGCGATCAGCTCGTTCGCGCGCGCTTCGATCTCGTCGGTGAGCGACTCCACGAAATACGACCCCGCGAATGGGTCCACGGTGTCGGTCGCGCCGGACTCGAACGCGAGGATCTGCTGTGTGCGCAGCGCGATCTTTGCCGCGTGCTCGGTCGGCAGCGCGAGTGCCTCGTCAAAGCCGTTGGTGTGCAGGGACTGCGTGCCTCCGCACACCGCGGCAAAGCCCTGCAGGGCGACCCTGACGATGTTGTTCTCAGGCTGCTGCGCGGTGAGCGTCACGCCGCCGGTCTGGGTGTGGAAGCGCAGCATCGTGGACTTCGGGTTGGTTGCGCCGAAGCGCTCGCTCATGATGTGCGCCCACATCCTGCGTGCCGCCCTGAACTTGGCGACCTCTTGGAAGACGTTGTTGTGGCCGTTGAAGAAGAACGCGAGGCGCGGCGCGAAGTCGTCCACGTCGAGTCCCTTCTCGATTGCCGCCGTCACATACGCGATGCCCGAGGAGAGGGTGAACGCCACCTCCTGCACCGCCGAGCAGCCCTTCTCCCTGAAGTGGTAGCCGGAGATCGAGATCGTGTTCCACTTGGGCACGTTTTCCTGGCAGTACTGGAACAGGTCGGTCGTGATCCGCATTGTTGGCTGCGGCGGGTAGATGTAGTTGCCGCGCGCGATGTACTCCTTGAGCACGTCGTTCTGGGTCGTCCCGCGCAACTTCTCGCTCGGCACGCCCTGCTCCTCGCCGACCAGCTGGTAGAGCAGCAGCAGGCAGGCCGCCGGCGCGTTGATCGTCATTGAGGTGGACACCTCATCCAGCGGAATGCCGTCGAAGGCGGTGCGCATGTCGTCGATCGTGTCGATCGCCACGCCGGTGCGGCCCACCTCGCCCAGGCAGCGTGGGTTGTCGGAGTCCAGGCCGAGCTGCGTCGGCAGGTCGAATGCCATCGACAGTCCCGTCGAGCCCTTGGAGAGCAGGTAGCGGTAGCGCTCGTTTGACTCCTTCGCCGAGGCATACCCCGCGTACTGGCGCATCGTCCAGGTCTGTTTGCGGTACATCTCGCGATGCACCCCGCGCGTGTAGGGAAAGTCTCCGGGAGTCCCCAGGTCGAGGTCCGCCGGCAGGTCATCCTCGGTGTAGAGGGCCTCGATCTCGATGCCCGAGTCGGTGAACCGGCGCGGGTCCTCGGGGCCCACGATGGGCGCGACGGTCCTGTGCTCGTCGGGCTTGGGCCGGGGTGCGGGTGGGTGTTCGGTCATCTGGGAGTGGGGTATCGGAAGGGTATCGGAGGGGGATGTATGTATCGATTTTCAAGGGTTGCTAATAGCAGCTACAATATGTAGTCACTATAGGCAATCGTCCATTTTTCATATCATTGTCCGCGCGCTGAGCACGCGGCGGGACCATGCGGATCATATGTAGTAGATATCCTTACAGCCGTGTCCACCTGCCTGGTGACCGGCGGCGCCGGCTTTCTCGGATCGCATCTCTGTGACGAGCTGCTCGCGCGCGGCCATCGCGTGATCTGCGTGGACAACCTGGAGACCGGTTCGCTCGCGAACATCGAGCACATCCGCGATCCCGAGCGTTTTCGCCACGTCAACGTGGACATCATCGAGCCGTATGAGATTGACGAGCAGGTGGACTACGTCTACCACCTGGCCTCGCCAGCCTCGCCGATCGACTACCTGCGCTTGCCGCTGCACACGCTGAAGGTGGGCTCCTATGGCACCCATCACACGCTCGGTCTGGCCAAGCGCCATCGCGCCCGCTTTTTGATCGCCTCCACCAGCGAGGTGTATGGCGACCCGCTGGAGCATCCCCAGTCGGAGTCCTACTGGGGCCACGTCAACCCGATCGGCCCGCGCGGCGTATACGACGAGGCCAAGCGCTATGCCGAGGCGCTGACGATGGCCTACCACCGCCAGCAGGGCGTCGACACTTCGATCGTGCGCATCTTCAACACGTATGGCAGTCGCATGCGCCCGCACGATGGCCGCGCGATCCCCACGTTTCTGCGCCAGGCGCTCGCCAACCGCCCGCTGACCGTATTCGGCGACGGCTCGCAGACGCGCTCGTTCTGCTTCGTAAGCGATCTGATTCGCGGGCTGATCGCGCTCGCCGAGTCGGGCTATCACGAGCCGTGCAATATCGGCAACCCGGACGAGTACACCCTGCTCGAACTGGCCGAAGCGGTCAAGGAGGTCACGGGCGCCGAGTCGGAGATTCTCTTCGAGGCGTTGCCGGTTGACGATCCCAAGCAGCGCCGACCCGACATAACGCTGGCGCGCGAGCTGCTCGGTTGGGCTCCCGAAGTGTCCCTGCGTGACGGCCTCAGACGCACGATCGACACGTCCGGCGTAGAGCAGCTGGTTGGGTGAGCGACGCCTACCAAACAGTTTCTGAGCGCTTGACTACTTCCCAAACACGTACGCGCCTTGGCGTGCACGTGTCCTCCTGGCGGGTTTCTGAGCGCCCCACAATGTCCCAAGCGCACGCGCGCCCTTGCGCGCACGTGCTCTCCCAAACGGTTTCTGACCGCTACATAAGGGAAACTCAACTGTTGTGAAGTCCGAGATGGGAGTTCGTTCCCCGGACGCTCCGCGCACCAGTCACCCCGGCCGGCCGGCCGTGGGCGCTCGCGCCGAGGCGCCGCTAGGCTCGTCCCGCGAGGCGTCGGCGCCGACGCTGGCGCCTGCCCCACCCCCGATCGGAGCGCCGCCGCGGGCCGACCGTGACATGCGCAGCAAGCGCCCGCCGGCACTGTCGTTCCTGCTGCGCATGGACACGATGCGCCGCGCGCTGCGCGTCGTGTCGCTGTTGGCGCTCGACCTGTTCGGCCTATCGCTCGCGATCTTCACGGCGCTCGCGCTGAAGGCGGCGTTGCTCGCAAGCTTCGACGTGCACAGCGCATTCGAGGGCACGCGCTCGAATCTTGCCTTCGCCTATCTGCTGACGGCGCTGCTGTTCGCCCGCTCGGGCCTATACGCCGAGCGTTCGCAGCGCCCAGGCCTCTCGCGCATCGTCGGATCGCTCTTCCAGGTCGCGGTCGTCGCGCTGATCTTCGCCGTCGTCAGCGGCGAACACTTCTCCAGCTACTACATCTTTTACGGGTCGCTCGGCTTCGCGCTGTTCTACATATCTTCGCTGCGCTACCTGTATGAGCGGGCAACCGGTGCGATTCTGCACGCGGCCGGCTACCAGCGCCGGGCGGTGCTGGTGGGCACCGGCAAGCACATTCACGACGTCGCGCACGCGCTCGCCGATGCGCCGCGCTCGCCGATCGAAGTCGTCGGCTTCGTCTCGCCCGAGCCGCTGCCCCCCAACGGGGTGCGCTGTCTGGGCACGCTCGAGCACCTGCAGGCCACGATCGTCGCCGAACGCGTGGATGAGGTGATCATCGCCGACCCCGACTTCCCCCAAGAGCGCGCGGTGGAGCTGGTCGACCAGTGCCACCGGCGCGGCGTGCGTGTGCGCATCGCTCCCTCCACGATGGAGATTCTGGTGCAGCGCGCCGAGTTCATCCCGGGCCAGTCTGTCCCGCTGTTCGAGCTGGGCCCGCCTGTGTTCGAGGGCATCGACTTCGCACTGAAGCGCAGCTTCGACCTGGTCGCCTCGACGCTGCTTTTGATCGTGCTGAGCCCGCTGCTGGCCGCGATCGTGCTCGCCGTGCGCTTGTCCTCGCGCGGTCCTGTCTTCTACCGCTCCATGCGTCCCGGCATCGGACAGCTCCCGTTCGCGTGCCTGAAGTTCCGCACCATGTACTACGACGCCGAGCAGCGCCAGGCGGACCTGGAGGATCTGAACGAGGCAAGCGGCGCCCTGTTCAAGATCCGCGCCGACCCACGCCTGACGCCAGTCGGGCGATTTCTGCGCCGCTTCTCGCTGGACGAGCTGCCCCAGCTGATCAACGTGCTGCGCGGCGAGATGTCGCTCGTGGGTCCGCGTCCGCTCCCCGAGCGCGACTTCGAGCTACTGGAGGACTGGCACCGCAAGCGCTACCTAGTGCTCCCTGGCATCACCGGCCTGTGGCAGGTCTCGGGTCGCTCAGAGCTCGACTTCGACGACCTCGTCCACCTCGACTTCATTTATTTGGAGCGCTGGTCGCTGGCGCTTGATCTCGCGATCATCCTGAAGACGATCCCCGCGGTGCTCATGCAGCGCGGGGCTTACTAGCTAGTCGACGGCGATCACGCCCGCGCCGACGCAGACGTCTCGCTTGCCGTCATCGCGAGCGCCATCGCAATCGCCGCGGGCGCCCCGATCCTCGATCCCGTCATCGGCCTCGGCATGACCGCATCACCCACCAGAGCTGGCTCACGGTACGCGGCCACCCCCACCTCTAACTTGCGCAGGGCAGCCCTCGCCGGTGTCGTCTACGTCGGAGGGGCCAGCGTCGAGCGCCGTGCCCGCAGCGGCGTACACCGGCTTGCGGTTGAGACGCTTTCGTCGGAAGTCCTCAACCATGAGCGTGCCCACCTCGCTGAGGAGCGCACGCCGTTTGCATCCCCGACGCGCCAACAGCCTGGCGGTGGCACCCAACAGGCGCGGCGGGGTGAAGACTTGCGAGGGCCGCGACCGGTGGCTATAGAAAAGATCCAGGAACGTGCCTATCTTGCCCTGCTCCAGCAGTCGCCTCTCAATCTCGGGTAGCACCGCGGGCGTCGACCCAGCCTTCCCCATATCGGTCGCGAGCCAGTAGTGCTCGGCCGCGTCCTTGTCTCGCCAACTGCCCCAGGCCGCCATCTCACTATCGATGTCTTCTCCGGAGCCATCCAGCGCGGTTGCGATCGCTGGCACGAGCGCGTCGACCTGCCGGAACGCGTCCTGTATGCCCTGGCCCGGTGTTGGGTCCTTGAAGTTGCCGGCGTCGCCGACCAGCACCCAGCCGGGGCCGGAGGCCTCCCGGAAGAACCCCTCCCAGCGCAGCATCCCAAACAACTTCCCGGTCCGCCGCGCGCTCGAGAGCGCCTGCGCCACGGGCCGGCAGCTGCACGCGTACTCCATGAAGCTGCCCTCCAGATCCTCCCGGAAGCGAGGGAGATCCACAAGATCCGGGATCAGGATGACCTGGTAGAGGCTGCTGTCGGCGTGTGTCGCGATCACCATCCGGTTGCCCCACCGGTGGAACACAAATGCCGGATCGGGGTCGGGCTCGACTCCCTCGAAGAAGGACCAATAGAGGAATCGCTCGTTCGGCGTGAGGTTGTACTTGCGAGCCCCGACGAGGCTCGCGATCGTCGAGTTGCGACCGTCGGCGCCGACAACCAGCCGTGCCCGGAGCGTCCTCTCCGAGCCGTTCTGTGCGACCCGCACGCCAGCCACTCGACCCCGATCCTCGAGGAGTCCTGTCACCTTGCTGTCCATCCGCAGATCGGCGCCCGCCTCCACGGCGCTCTGCGCCAGGATCGGATCGAGCAGCAGCCGACGCACCGATGCTGTACCGCCAATGTCGCCTGAATGCAGCTGAATCGGGATCACGAACTCGAGGTCCTCCGCGCGCAAGTCGACGCGGTCGACGAATGGCGCGCCGGTCGCGCGTATCTTGTCGATGACCCCGAGGCGGTCTAGGAACGTCAGCGCCTGGGCCTCGAAGATGTGCGTCGAGAGGGTGTCGCTCGGAAAGCTGGCCTGCTCCACGAGCGCGACCTTGATGCCCCGGCGTGCGAGCAGCGCCGCCAGCGGCGACCCCGAGCAGCGCGCACCCACGACGATCACATCGAATTCTTGGCTCATGCGTCCTCCGGTCTCTGGTCGTTGCGAGGCCTGGCCTCATTGCTAGCGAGACTGACC
>DATNKN010000244.1:0-3283 GCA_035603375.1 Solirubrobacteraceae bacterium | reverse complement strand
CGGGAGTGGCGATCAACACCGCGCACGAGCTTGGCCACAAGCGCGCCAGCTCCGAGCGCTGGCTCAGCAAGGTGGCGCTCGCGCAAACCGGCTACGGCCACTTCTTCGTGGAGCACAACCGTGGCCACCACGTGCGTGTTGCCACGCCCGAGGATCCCGCCAGCTCGCGTATGGGCGAGAGCTTCTACGAGTTCCTGCCGCGCACTGTGGTCGGCAGCCTGCGCTCCGCGTTTGAGATCGAACGCGAGCACCTCGCACGCGACGGCCATCGCTTCTGGAGCATCCGCAACGACATCCTCAACGCCTGGCTGATGTCGCTCGTGTTGTTCGCCGGACTCGCGCTCGCCTTCGGGCCGGTCGTGCTGCCCTACCTGCTGATTCAGGCAGTCATCGGCTTCTCGATGCTTGAGGTCGTTAATTATCTCGAGCACTATGGCCTTTTGCGTCAAACGCGCGATGACGGGCGCTACGAGCGCACCGCGCCCGAGCACAGCTGGAACAGCAACAGCGTGGCCTCCAACGTGCTGCTTTACCACCTGCAGCGCCACTCCGACCACCATGCCAACCCGCTGCGCCGCTATCAATCGCTGCGTCATTTCGACGAGGCCCCCCAGCTGCCCACCGGCTACGCCGGGATGATCGTGGCCGCCGCGATCCCGCCCCTGTGGCGGCGGATCATGGATCGTCGCTTGATCGAGCACTATGGCGGTAACTTCTCCCAGATGAACATTCACCCGCGCACGCGCAGGCGCGTGCTCGCGCGCTACGAGCGCGGCGGCGTGCCGGCGGTCGGCTCTTGACGGCCACCGTCCCCTCCCGCACACCGCGCGCCGGCCGCGCAGGCGGGGTGCGGCCGCGCAGTTCGGGCGCCTCCGCGCCCGAACCCGCATTGCCCTATCGCGCGGCCGCCCGCGAGCTGTTGCGCGATACGATGCTCGACGCGGTCGGGCGGCTGCTGTCCGACAGGCCGTGGGCCCAAATCACGATGTCCGATGTCGCCCGCGCCGCCGGGGTTTCCCGCCAGACCCTCTACAAGGAGCTGGGCACGCGCGACGAGTTCGCCCAGCAGTTCGTCATCCGCGAGGGCACCCGTTTCATGAACGAGGTCGAACAGGCCGTCCTCGCGCGACTCCACGACGTGTCCGGCGCGATCGAGGCGGGCCTCGAGGTCTTCCTCACGATGGCCTTCGAAGATCCCCTGATGAGGATGCTGCTGGAAGACGACGGCACCGGCGGGATGCTGCCGCTGCTCACCACGCAGAGTCGCCCAGTGCTCGAATGGGCCTCCGAGCGCTTGTCGCAGGCGATGCACGCCGGCTGGCCCGACATCGATGGCGACACCGCCGAGGTGCTCGCCGACACGTTCGTGCGCCTCGCGCTCAGCTATGTCACGATGCCACGGGGCACTCCGCGCGAGGCCGCTCAGATGGCCGCAGGGCTGCTTGCTCCCACGATGGAACGCGCGGTGGGCGGGCTTGGCGCCACGCCCTGACGCTTGGTGCGGCGGGCGGCGCCTATCCCTTGATCGCGGGCGAGGTCGAGAGCACTTCGCCCCCCGCTCCAAGTGCCTGCACCGCCACATATGGGTGGGTGCCGGGCGTTGAGATCGATGTCTCAAAGCCTGTCTTGGCGGCGCTCGCGACCGGAGACATAGCGCTTGAGCTGGTGCCCGCGAGGACCTGCCAGCTCGCGACCGTGGTGGCGCCGTTCCAGCTCGCGTACACGATCGTGCTGCCGCCCGCCCCCGCCGCGGCGGCGATCGCGGGAGTGTTGGCTGGGGTGCCCGTCCATTGGAAGCGGTAGCTGCGGTAGGACTGGGTTTTGGCGGGGAGGTGGGCGTTGTAGAGCACGGTGCCGTTTGACGCGTATTCGGTTACGTACGGTTCTGCCCCCCAGCCGATGAAGGCGTTGCCGTTTTCGAGCATTTGCACGTCGCCCTGGCTGCCCGCCGCCAGTGGTTGGGAATGCTCGTACTCGGCGATCAGCGTGTCGGTTTTGGTGACTGGGTTAAGCGCGATCACGATCCCGCGGGACTGGGGGTGCACCTTCGGCACGCCGCCGTTGTCGAACACGCTGATGTCGCCGTCGGGCAACATCTGTGCGTCGTGCTGATAGGCGGTGGCAGCGCCGGCGCCGAGCGTGAGCGTGCTGTGCTTGCCGCCGATCTGTGCGGTCACCTGGCCGCTGGAGGCACTCAGCTCATACAGCGCCGAGGTGTTGCGCGAGGAGATCAGGATCGACCCGTTGGACTGGGGGTCGATCGAGTTGATGTGGAAGTAGTCGAATGGCCATTCCCCGCTGGCGGTGGTCGGGGAGGAATAGGAGTTTGCAAGGGAGATGTGGTCGAGCGGGTGCCATTCGCGCCTGACGAGGTGCGTCTTCAGGTCGATTTCCTGGAAGATGCTGTCGGTCACCGCCCCGTCCGCGGGGCCGCCGACCCCGACCAGATCGCAGCGGATCGGGTTGAACGAGGTGAGCAGCGCGGTGTCGTTGGGCATGATCCGGAATTCGTGCAGGTCGGCGGGCAGGCCGTTGCCGGCGGGGAATTTCGCGACCTGCTGGTAGGCGGAGTTGTCGATCACCTCTTCGCCCTGGCCAAAGCCCTGCGGCGGGATGTATCCCTGCCACCACGTCAGCACCGGCTTGCCTTCGTACTGCTGCACCTGCAGGTTGGTTGACTCGACGCCCGGCGGGAGCGGGTCGAACCACACGAGATTGCCGGAGCTTTCGAAGATCATCGGGCCGTCTTGGCCGACGCCGGCATAGGGCGCCACGAAGATGTCGCCCGGGCTCTGCTGGGGCGCGTCGGCGCCGACCGTTATGACCGGCACGTGCAGATCGGGACGCGAGTGAAACACGTCCAGTTCCCCTGCTTTGGCGGGCGGGTTGGCGGTCGAGGCGACATGCCCGAGCGGGTCCTCCACGGCGGTCGAGAAGTGGAACGCGAACGGCGCGGTCTTGCCTTCGCGGCTCACCTTCCCGTGCACGGTCACCGTCTCGCCGCCGAGGAATGGCTTGTTGGGCACGAAGCTCGCGCCGTCGCCCTGCGAATACGCCTCAAGGTGCCCAGGGTGGTTGCCCGTACGCGATCCGCTCACCGAGATATCGGACAGTTCGGAGACGGGTGCTCCGACGAAGCTGATCTGGGTCCGGTAGGAGGCGTCGAGCGAATCGGGCAGTGGCGACACCGCGACGCTCGTGCCCGGCAGGATGTCAGAGCGGTTCAGCTGCGAGGGCACGCACAAGGGCGCCGAGGCGCCCTTGTAGGCGGTGTCCTCGGCGG
>DATNKN010000238.1:0-4818 GCA_035603375.1 Solirubrobacteraceae bacterium | reverse complement strand
CGCGCCGGCGGCTGCGGCTTCGGCGGGCGCTGAGCACTCTCGGCCACGTGCGGGCCGGGTGAGACGACCTGTGGGATCACGTCGCCGGCACGTAGGACGATGACCTCCTCGCCGACGCGGATGTCCTTGCGCGCCAGGTCCTCCTCGTTGTGCAGCGTCGCGAGCTTGATCGTCACGCCCCCCACCGCCACCGGCTCGAGTACCGCGTAGGGACGCAGGTCGCCGAACTTGCCCACGTTCCACATCACCTTGTGCAACAGCGTAACGGCCGTGGTGGGCGGGAACTTCCACGCCACCGCCCAGCGCGGGTCGCGCCCAACCGATCCGAGCCGTCGCTGCAGCGCAAGGTCTGACACCTTGATGACCACGCCGTCGATCTCGAAGTCCAGGTCGCCGCGGCGCTGCTGCCAGTGCAAACACTGCGCGACCACCTCGTCCTCGGTCCTCAAGCGCTTGATGTCGCGATTGACGCGAAAACCGTGCTCTCGCAACCACTCGAGCGCCTGCCAGTGCGTGTCGAACTTCAGCTCCGGCGCCACACCAACCTGATACGCCCACATCGACAGCGGCCGCTCGGCCATCAGCGCGGGGTCGAGCTGGCGCACCCCACCGGCGGCCGAGTTGCGCGGGTTCATGAACGTCGAGAGGCCCTCCCCGGCGCGGCGCTCGTTGACCTCGGCGAAATCCTTCAGCGACATATACACCTCGCCGCGCACCTCAAGCAGCGGCGGCGCGTCCTCAATGTGCAGGGGAATCGCGCCGATCGTGCGCAGGTTGTGCGTAACGTCCTCCCCCACCTCCCCGTTGCCGCGCGTGGCGCCACGCTCCAGCGCCCCGTCGCGGTAGAGCAGGCTCACCGCGAGCCCGTCAACCTTCGGCTCAACCACGTACTCGAAGCGGGTGCGCACGATACCTTCGCGCGCCAGGTGCGCCTTCATGCGCTCCACCCATGCGCGTAGCTCCTCCTCGCCGCGCACGTTGCCGAGCGAAAGCATCGGCTCCAGGTGCGTCACCTTCTCCAGGCGCCCCACCGGCTCGCCACCGACACGCTGGGTTGGGGAGTCCGGCGTTTGCAGCTGTGGGTATTGCCCCTCCAGCACGCGCAGCTCGTCAAGCAGCGCGTCATACGCATCGTCGGCGATCTCAGGATCGTCGAGCACGTAGTAGCGGTGGCCGTGATACTCCAGCTGCTTGCGCAGCTCGGTCGCGCGAGCGCGGGCTTGCTTGGGCGGACCGCCGGCGGAGCTGCCCGGCGCCACGGACTCGGCCTGGCGCTCGCGCGCCGGCTTCTTCGACGCTCCGCTCACGCGCTCCCGCCGTCAAGCACAGGCGCCAGCAAAGCGTGCAGGTCGAAGTCGCGCAAAACCTCAAGGCCACCGCGATGGGTGAGGTCGAAGTGGATCGGCGTCACCGCGATGCGCCCCTGCGCCACCGCGGCAAGATCGGTGCCCGGCTCGTCCTGAAAGCCGGGGTCCGAACCGTATATCCAGTAGCGCCGGCGCGTTGGTGAGCCGTCGTCGTCCGGCGCCAGCTTCAGCTCGTCGCGATAGATACGCTTGCCGAGGCTCGTTACCTCCACACCGCCGGGCTCGCCGGCGGGCACGTTCACGTTGAGCAGCGTCCCGGCAGACATCGGCAGCTCCTCGATCCGCTCCACCAGTCGCGCCACGAACCCAGCCGCGACGTCAAACTCGAATCCCCCGTCATAGCGGAAGTCAAGCGCGCGCCCACGCGACTGCTGGGACACGGCGATCGCGGGCAAGCCGAGCACGACGCCCTCGAGCGCCGCCGCCACCGTGCCCGAGTAGGTGATGTCATCGCCGAGATTGGCGCCGTGGTTGATGCCCGCCACCACCAGCTGCGCATCAAAGCCCTGGACCAACCCCAGACGCGCGAGGCGCACACAGTCAACCGGCGTGCCGTCCGTCGCATACCCGACGGTGCCGTCTGGGAAGGACACCTCCTCCACCCACAGAGGCCTGCGCGTCGTGATCGAGCGCGCCATTGCTGAGCGGTTACCGTCAGGGGCAATCGTCGCCAGCCGCACCCCCGGCACGTCCGCTAGCGCGCGGCGCAGCGCCTGCAGGCCGTCAGCCTCGATCCCGTCGTCGTTGGTCAGCAGTACGTCCATCCGCCCTCCAGCATAGGCGCCGGCCCGGCTTCAGTAGCGCACGGATGCGAGCGCCAGCCCACAGGCGGGCGCGGTCGGGCCGGCATGCGCACGTGGACGGCCCTGCAGCAACTCGGCAAACCCCGCAAGCTCGCGGCGAGCGCAGGCAACTTCGAGCATCGTGCCGACGAGCACCCGGTTCATGTGCCGCAGGAACGTGTTCGCCTCGATCCAAAACTCGAGGATGTCGCCCGCTGCTCGCCAGTGTGCGTCGAGCACACGGCGCTCGAAGCTCGTGTGCTCGGTCTCGGTCGGGGTAAACGCGGTGAAGTCGTGAGTGCCCAGTAGCAGCTTCGCGCACTCATCCAGCAGGGCGCGGTCGAGCGCGCGTGGCCACCACAGCGCGCGCCCGCGCTCAAAAGCGTCACGCGTGCGCCGGGCGAGCACGCGATAGCAGTAGGTCCTGCTGGTCGCACTGCGCCTCGCGTCGAACGTGTCGACCGCGGGCTCACAGGCGAGCACGGCGACATCGCGTGCCAGCAGCGCGTTGAGTCGCTGCGGATCGACCGCCTCGTGGCGATAGCTCGCAACCTGGCCCCAGGCATGCACGCCGCGGTCGGTACGCCCCGCCACGGTGAGCCGCAGCGACTCGCCGTCGTGGCCCGTGTCGCCGAGGATCGTGCGCAAGGCCCGCTCGACCTCACCCTGCACCGTGCGCAAATCGGGCTGGCACGCCCAGCCGGCAAACTCGGTGCCGTCGTATTGCAGCGTGAGCTTCGAAACCATGTGCCCTCAGCGATGCCTGTGCCCCACCAGGGCTACCCAAGAGCGCGGGCGGCAGCTACACCAGCTCGAGATACACCATCTCGGTAGCGTCGCTGCGACGCGGACCAAGCTTGAGGATGCGCGTGTACCCGCCGGGCCGCTCGGCGTAGCGGGGCGCGACCTCCTCGAACAGCTTGTGCACCGCGAACTTGTCCTGCGCGAGCGCCGACAATGCTTGGCGACGCGCATGCAAATCGCCGCGCTTGGCGAGCGTGATCAGCTTCTCGATCTCGGGCTTGACCGCCTTCGCCTTGGCTTCGCTGGTCTTGATCCGCTCGTGCTCCAGGACCTCCTTGGTGAGGTTCATGAGCAGCGACTTGCGATGCGCTGAGTCGCGGCTGAGCTTGTTCCTGGTCTTTTGGTGCCTCATGGCTTCCTAATCTTGACGCAGATGCAAGCCGCGTGCCTCGAGGGTCTCGATGACCTCGTCGATCGACTTCTTGCCGAAGTTGGGGATCGCGTTCAGCTCGCCCTCGGACTTGGAAATCAGGTCACCCACGGTCTGGATGCCAGCGCGCTTGAGGCAGTTGTAGGAGCGCACCCCTAGCTCCAGCTCCTCGATCAGGATGCTCCACTCCTCGCCCTGCAGCGCGGCCGGCGCGCCACCGCCACCGACGGCGAGGCCGTGACCGTCAAGCTGGCCGCCCGGCGCGGCGCGCAACTCCTGGATGCGGTCGGCGTCGGTGAAGATCGCGAGCTGGCTGATCAGCAACTCGGCCGCCTCACGCAGCGCGGACTGCGGCTCGATCGAGCCGTCCGTCTCGATGTCGAGCGTGAGCTTGTCGAAGTCGGTCTTCTGACCGACGCGAGCCTGCTCAACCGCATAGGCGACACGACGCACTGGCGAGAAAATCGAGTCGATCGGGATCACGCCGATCGGCTGGTCGGCGGACTTGTTCTCCTCGGCCGGCCTGTACCCGCGACCGCGACCGATCGTCATGTACAGCTCGAGCTTGGTCTTCTTCTCGAGCGTCGCGATGTGCACGCCTGGATTGAGGATCTCCACACCCGCAGGCAGGTCGATGTCCTTGGCTGTGATCTCCCCGGGACCTGTCACCACCAGCGGCGCCTCGACCTCGCTCGCATCGGAGTGCATCCGGCACACGATGCCCTTCAGGTTGAGCACAATATCGGTCACGTCCTCCTTGACGCCCTGCACAGTGGAAAACTCGTGCGCCACGCCCTCGATACGAACGCTGGTGACGGCGGCGCCGGCAAGCGAGGACAGCAGCACGCGCCTGAGCGAGTTGCCGAACGTGTAGCCGAATCCGCGGTCGAGCGGCTCGATGGTGAACGTGCCACGGTTCTGCTCCACGGACTCGCTGGTGATCCGGGGGATTTGGAAGTCGAGCATCGGGGTCCTAACGTCGTTTTGGTGTCCTACCGGCGCCTGCTAGCGCCGGCTCTGACGCGCCACAACCCCCAAGAGGCGGCCGAGAGCGCGGGGAAAGCGCCTACTTCGAGTACAGCTCGACGATGAGCTGCTCCTGCACCGGTGCGGCCACCTCGCGCCGCTCCGGCTTGCGCAGCACCTTGGCCGTGAGCGACTCATGGTCGGCCTGGAGCCACGCGGGGATCTGTCCGGTCAACTCGGTGGCGTCCCTTACCACCTGCGTCGCCGCGGTGTCCGCCTTGATCGCAATCACATCGCCGGGGCGCACCTGGTAGCTGGGTATGTCCACCCGACGGCCATTGACCGTCCAATGACCGTGACGGATGAGCTGGCGAGCCTGCCTGCGCGAGGCGGCGAAGCCAAGGCGCACCATGACGTTGTCGAGGCGGCACTCCAGCAGCGCGAGCAAGTTCTCACCGGTGATGCCACTCTGACGGGAGGCCTTCTCGTAGTAGCCGACGAACTGCTTCTCCAACACTCCGTAATAGCG
>DATNKN010000225.1:0-9256 GCA_035603375.1 Solirubrobacteraceae bacterium | reverse complement strand
GCGCGTGCCGCCGGCGCTGACGAGCACGCGCACGCCGGCCCAGGTGCCGCCGCTCTCCGGCCCTCGCGCCGGCGACGCGTTTCCTTCGGAGCCGGCCGCGGTCGTGCGCTCGCCCGCAAGTAGCTGCTCGCATGTGGCGAGCAGGCGCTCCGGTTCGGCCAGACGCCCGACGCCCTGCTCACCGGCCGAGGCGAGCCGGCCGCTGTCGGGCGCGACGACATGAACTCCGCGCTGGCGCAGCGTGGCAAGGTTGACCTGCGTGGCGGGGTGCTCGTACATGTGGTTGTTCATCGCCGGTGCCACCGCGACGGGGCAGGTTGCCGCGAGCGCCGCATTCGTGAGGAGGTTGTCGGCGAACCCACCGGCGAGCTTGGCGAGCGTGTTGGCCGAGGCGGGTGCGATCAGGTAGAGGTCGGCGTTCGCGACGAGCGCGAGATGGCTTATCGGCTCGTGCGCGGGTGGCGCTTCTCCGGGGAACGCGCCGCGCGCGGGATCGCGCTCGAACTCGTCGCTCAGCACCGGAGCACCTGTGAGCGCGGCAAAGGACGCCTCCCCCACGAAGCGCTTGCTCGTGGGACTCTGCACCACCCTCACCGAGTGTCCCGCGGCGCTCGCGAGCCGTATGAACTCAAGCGCCTTGTAGGCGGCGATGCCGCCGCTGACACCGAGCAGGATCTTTGCCATGTACTTCTTCTACGGCTTTAGACGAATACGCGCAAGTTGTGACGCGCTAGTTGCGTCACAACGCAACTAGGACGTGGTTTGGGCAAGCGAGACAAGGACGCAAGGAGCGCGGTGTGCTGAGCACATAAGTAACTGAGGACACAGTCTCGCGCCGCCCAGGGCACGTCACCTAGCGGTAGTGGTACTTGATCTTCCCTGCTGCTACTTCCTCAAGGGCGATCGTGAGGTAGTTCTTGGAGGCGGTCTCGATCATCGGCGGCGGGAATTCCTCGAAAGCTCCCTCGCCCAGGTTGTGGTAGTAGCTGTTGATCTGCCGCGCGCGCTTGGCGGCCACGAGCACGCTTGCATAGTTGGAGTCGACGTTGTCGAGCAAGCGGTCGATGCGGGGTGAGGTCATCATGGTGTCGCGGGTACCTTTCCTTGTGGACCACACAGTGTAGTGGACGCGTGGTCGCGTTCTGTTCGCCCGTCGTGCCCCAGAGGGCTAGCGGGTATTCCAGATCAGCTCGGTTCTCGCGCCTGGCCCAACTCGGCCGCGACGATGTCCACAAGCTCCTCCAGCGCGTCTTCGAGGCGGTCGTTGACAACCACGTGGGCGAACTCGTCGCGCGCGGCAAGCTCGTGCTCGGCGACCGCCAGACGGTGCTCGACCTCCTCGGCGCCGTCGGTGCCACGCCCGATCAGCCGTGTGCGCAGCGCCTCGCGCGAGGGTGGTGCGATGAACACCTGCACCGCCTCGTCCATCGCGGCGCGCACCTGCCGCGCACCCTGCACCTCGATCTCCAGCACCACCGGGCCACCCTCGGCGACGCGCCGCTCCAGCTCGCTGCGCAGCGTGCCGTAGCGCCGCCCGGCATAGTCGGCGTGCTCGACGAAATCGCCTGCCTGCACGTGGCGCTCGAACTGCTCGCCGGAGAGGAAGTGGTAGTCGATCCCGTCACGCTCCCCCGGTCGCGGCGCCCGCGTGGTGGCCGACACCGACAGCTCCAGTTGCGGCAGGCGCTCCATCAGCCCGCGAATCAGCGTGCCCTTGCCCACCCCCGAGGGTCCGGTAATCACAAATACGCGTGCCACGCGCGAGAACCCTAATGTCGCGGGCGGCGGGCGCCGATGTTAACGCCGCAACAGGGATACAAGCTCGGAGCGCTGGCGCTCTGACAATCCGCCGATCGTCTTGCTCGGCGAGATGCGGCACGCGGCGAGGATCTTGTTGACCTTCACGCGACCATACTTAGGCACGGCGAGCAGCATGTCGAACACCTTCGCGGTCTCGACATACTCCGGCGGTTTGAGCAGCAGCGTGTGGATCGAGAGCCTGCCGGCCTTCAGGTCGCGCTTGAGCTGGGCGCGCTCGGTGCGGATGCGGTTGGCGCGCGCGAGGGCGTCCATGCGCTGATTGAGCGAGCGCTCGGGGGCTGCCGAGGGCTTGGCGGTCATTGCTGAGGAGATTGTCGGAGACATCGGGCCGGTTGCGGTCGGCATGGGCGGCGAGTCTACAGACCCAAGCGCGCCGTTCAAGGAAAACCCGCCGAATTCACATGAAGCTCAGGTTGAGCTTTAGCTATGTCGAGACTGGTGGATGGTGGTGTGGCCGGTTTGCAGGCATTTTCAACCGTCGAGGGTTGACCGGTGCCGAGGATCCAAACGGGCCGCGGAAGCGCGCTCAGGCAGCCAGTTCGCGCGCTATATCGAGCGCCACGCGGGGGTTGCGAAAGCTCTCGGTGCCAACCGCCACGAGCGTCGCACCGACGTCCAGGAACTGGCGAGCGTGGTCGGCGCTGCGCACCCCGCCCATCCCGACGACGGGGATCGACACACGCTTTGCGACCGCGGCGACCTGGGCGAGCGCAACCGGTCGCACGGCCGCTCCCGAAAGGCCGCCCGTGGCGCCGCCGAGCCATGGCGAACCCGGCGCGAGCCGTTTGCCGTGCGTGCCCTGGGTTGGGGCCACCGCCATCGCGCGCAAGGTGTTGATCAGCGAGACGGCATCCGCCCCGCCCGCCTCGGCGGCACTCGCGCACGCGGCGACGTCGGCGCAGTTGGGCGTCAGCTTCACGATCAGCGGCTTGCTCGTCGCCAGTCGAACGGCGGCCACGACACGCGCCAGTTGCACCGGGTCGGCACCGATGTCGAGTCCTGTGTGAACGTTGGGGCACGACACGTTCAGCTCGATCGCAGCGATCTGCTCGCGTGTGTCGCAGGCGCTCAGCAGCTCCGCTATCTCCTCGGCGGTGGAGCCCATCACGTTCGTGAACAGCGGAGCCGGGAGTCGCTCAAGCTCCGGTAGGTCCTCGGCGAGGTAGCGCTCAAGCCCCTTGTTGGGCAGCCCGATCGAGTTGATCAGCCCGGCCTGCGCCTCCCACAAGCGCGGTGGCGGGTTGCCCGCGCGCGGCGCGAGCGTGATCGTCTTCGAGACGAACGCGGCGAAGGGAAATTCGTCGTCGAGCGCTTTGCCGAAAGCACGGCGCGCGGCGAGCGCGTCGAACGTGCCCGAGCCGTTGACGATCGGATGGGCGAGCCTCAGGCCGCAGAACTCGACACTCATACGTGCTCCAGTTCGGCCGCATCTATGACGGGCCCATCGACACATACGCGCAGGTACCCCTTGCGCGCGGGCACAACGCAGCCGTAGCAAGCACCGAAGCCGCATGCCATGCCGGCCTCCAGGGCGAGCTGGGCCGGCACGTCGCGCTGCGCACACAGAGCACGAACTGCCTCCAGCATCGGCGGCGGGCCGCACGCATACACGGTTGCCTGTGCGTCGCGATCCAGCTCGTTACGCAACAGATCGGTGACCAAGCCATGGTGTCCGATCGACCCGTCATCGGTTGCCAAGAGTGAGTCGGCCAGCAAGGTCGCTCCCTCTGCATGGGCACGGTCGCGAAAGCCGAGCAGTACGGTTGCGGTGGCGCCGCGCGCGCATAGCTCATCGCTCAGGATCGCAAGCGGGGCGATGCCGACGCCACCGCCGACGAGCACGGCGAGACTGCCATCCTCGGGGAGTGCGAAGCCCTGGCCGAGCGGGCCGAGCAGCCATAGCCCCTCACCCGGGCGCAGCTCGCACAGGCGGCGCGTGCCTGGGCCTACGTCCTCAAGCAGGAAGTGCGCCTCGCCGTCTCCGAAGCGCGCGTAGGAGAACGCCCGCGGAAGGTAGGGCCGCTCATCCTCCCCTGCCCCCCAGCGCTCGGCAGCGGCAAGCATCGCGAACTGCCCCGCGGCCGGCCGCGGTCCGTCTGGATCGGCGGCCTTCAGAACGCGATAGGCGCCAAGCGATTCGTTCTCGGTGACGGTGAGCAGGCGCCGCCCGAGCGGAGCCAGTACGCGTGGCCCGAGGCAGACCGTGTCGCGCACGTGCGGCTCCTCGGCACTCACGCCGCCTGTGCCTCGCTGGAGCTGCTCGGGCCGTCGTGTAGCTCCTGCAGCGAGAGCACATCCGGCTCGCCGAGCTTGATCGCCTGGGCAATAGCGCGCGCGGCCGACACGCCGGCCGAGAGCGTCGTCAGGCACGGGATGCCGTGGGCAATGGCCGAACGGCGGATCTCCCAACCGTCGCTGCGCGCGCCCGAGCCGGTGGGCGTGTTGACGATCAGGTTGACCTCTCCACGCTCGATCCAATCGACCACGTGCGGGGAGCCCTCGCCGATCTTGTTGATCGTCTTGACGGGCACGCCCATGCGCGCGATCGCCTCGGCCGTGCCGCCTGTGGCGAGGATGCGAAAGCCGTTGTCGTGCAATATCTGTGCAACCGCGAAGACTCCCGGCTTGTCGGAGTCGGTGACCGTGATGAAGGCCGTGCCGGCATTTGGTAGTGGCGAGCCGGCCGCGGCCTGGGCCTTGGCGAACGCGGTTGGGAAATCGCGCGCGATGCCCATCACCTCGCCGGTCGAGCGCATCTCGGGGCCGAGCAGCGAGTCGGCCCCGTCGAAACGGTCGAACGGCAAGACCGCCTCCTTGACGGAGACGTGCTCGCCGAAGCCGACGCCCTGGTGGCCGCTCGGCAAGCAGAGATCGGCGATGCGCTCGCCCAGCATGACGCGACAGGCGAGCTTCGCCAGCGGCAGACCGACGGCCTTCGAGACGAACGGCACGGTGCGCGATGCACGCGGGTTGGCCTCGATCACATACAACCGGCCCTCATGGATCGCGTACTGCGCGTTCATCAACCCAACGACGCCGATACCGAGCGCAATGTCGCGCGTGGCGGCGCGGATCTGCTCGAGCATCTCCTCGCCGAGCGAGTGCGGCGGCAGCACGCAGGCGCTGTCGCCGGAATGCACACCGGCCTCCTCGACGTGTTGCATGATGCCGCCAATCCACACCTCGTGGCCGTCGCACAGCGCGTCGACGTCCACCTCGACCGCGTTCTCCAGGAAGCGGTCGAGGAAGATGGTGGCGTCACCCGCCTCGCGACGCAGGTAGTCGGCCAGCCCCTCGCTTGAATACACGATCTCCATCGCGCGCCCGCCGAGCACGTAGGAGGGGCGCACGAGCAGTGGGAAGCCGACCTCCTGCGCCTTCGCAAGCGCCTCCTCGACTGAGCACGCGGTCGCGTACGGCGGCGCCTGGTAGCCGAGTCGATCGAGCAGCTCGCCGAAGCGGCCGCGGTCCTCGGCCAGGTCGATCGCGTCGACGCTCGTGCCGAGCAGGGGCACGCCCGCCTCGACCAGGCCGGCGGCGAGCTTCAGCGGCGTCTGCCCGCCGAACTGGACGATCACGCCCTCCGGCTGCTCGACCTCAATCACCCCGAGCACGTCCTCCAAGGTGAGTGGCTCGAAGTAGAGCCGGTCGGAGGTGTCGTAGTCGGTTGAGACCGTCTCGGGGTTGCAGTTGATTATCACCGCGTCGCGCCCGGACTCGCGCACGGTCATCGCAGCGTGCACGCAGCAGTAGTCGAACTCGATCCCCTGGCCGATGCGGTTGGGGCCCGCGCCAAGGATCACGACCGAGGGCCGCTCGCCCCGGGTTACCTCGTGCGCAGCTTTGCGCTCCCATCCCGAGTAGTAATAAGGGGTGCGCGCTGGGAACTCGGCGGCGCAGGTGTCGACCGACTTGAACGAACGCTCGCCGACAAAACTCGCCTCGGGGTCCCTCGCGATCTGCTCCAGCTCGCGCAGGAACCACGGGTCGATCGAGGTGCGCTCATGCACCGGCTCGATGCCCGCTCCACGCGCGAGCAACTCGAGGATCGTCTCGTAGCGGTCGGCAGTCGGCCTGAGCAGGGAATCGAGCAGCTCCTGCTCAGAATGCTCGCCCGGGCGCGGAGCCTTGTCCAGCTCGCGCGAGCGCAGCGCCTTGGAGAACGCCTGGGAGAACGTGCGCCCGATCGCCATTGCCTCCCCCACCGACTTCATGTGCGTGGAGAGCGTGGGCACCGCGCCCGGGAACTTCTCGAAAGCAAAGCGCGGCCACTTCACGACCACGTAGTCGATCGTCGGCTCAAAGCTCGCTGGAGTGACGCCGGTGATGTCGTTGGTGATCTCCTCCAGGAGGTAGCCGACCGCCAGGCGCGCGGCGATCTTCGCGATCGGAAAGCCCGTCGCCTTGGAGGCGAGCGCCGAGGAGCGCGAGACGCGCGGGTTCATCTCGATTACGAGGATCTCCTCGGTGGCGGGGTTGACCGCGAACTGCACGTTCGAGCCGCCTGTCTCAACGCCGACAGCGCGGATCACCGCGATCGCCTGATCGCGCAACTGCTGGTAGAGCGCGTCGGTGAGCGTTTGCTGTGGGGCGACCGTGACCGAGTCGCCTGTGTGCACGCCCATCGGGTCGATGTTCTCGATCGAGCACACGATCACGACGTTGTCGGCTTTGTCGCGCATCACCTCCAGCTCGAACTCGCCCCAGCCGAGCACAGACTGGTCGAGCAGCACCTGGCCGATCGGCGATGCCTCGATACCACGCTTGGCGATCGTCTCGAACTCCTCCTGTGTGCGTGCGATCCCTCCCCCTCTGCCCCCCAGGGTGAAGGCTGGTCGCACAATGCACGGCAGGCCGAGGCGCGGTAGCGCCTCCAGCGCCTCCTCCATCGTGGTGGCGATCGCGCTGTTGGGCATCCGCAGGCCGGCACGCTGCATCGCACCGGCGAACAGGTCACGGTCCTCCGCGCATGTGATCGCGTCGTAGTTGGCGCCGATCAGCTCCACCCCGTGGCGCTGCAGCGTACCGTCGTCGTGCAGCGCCTTGGCGAGGTTCAGCGCCGTCTGCCCACCGAGCGTCGGTAGCAGCGCGTCGGGGCGCTCGCGCTCGATTATCTTCGCCAGTGGTCCGGGCAGCAGCGGCTCGACATAGGTGGCGTCGGCGAACTCCGGGTCGGTCATGATCGTCGCCGGGTTGGAGTTGACGAGCACGACCCGATACCCCTCCTCGCGCAGCACCTTGCACGCCTGCACACCGGAATAGTCGAACTCTGCCGCCTGACCGATCACGATCGGCCCCGAGCCGAGGATCAGGATCGTGTTTATGTCATCGCGCCGCGGCATCAGCGTTGTGTTCTCTCGTTGACGATCACGCCGTCTCCGCGATCCGCTCCAGGAACCTGTCGAACAGGTGCAGGCTGTCGTGCGGTCCGGGTCCCGCCTCGGGGTGATACTGGACGGCGCCGCCGGGCACGTCCAGCAGCTCGAAGCCCTCGACGGTGCGGTCGTACAGGTTGACGTGCGTCAGCTGGGCGGCGCCGAAGTCCGTTTCCCAACGCACCGGCTCGTTCGTGTCGAGCGTGCGCGCACCGCCCGGTCCGAGTACGGCGAAACCATGGTTTTGCGAAGTGATCTCGACGTGGCCGGTGTGCAGGTCCTTGACCGGGTGGTTGGCGCCGCGATGCCCGAAGGGCAGCTTGTAGGTCTGCAGGCCCAGGGCGCGACAGAGGAGCTGGTGGCCAAGACAGATGCCCCACACCGGCTTCTTGCCGACAATCTCGCGGACGGTATCCACCACATAGTCGAGCGCGGCCGGGTCGCCGGGGCCGTTGGCGACGAACACCGCGTCAGGGTCATCCGCGAGCAGCTGCTCGGCCGAGGTGGAGCACGGGTAGAGCACAACGCGGGCGCCGCGCTGCACGAGATTGCGCACGATCGAGAGCTTGATGCCGGTGTCAAGCACCGCGATTTTCGGGCCGTCGCCGTCGCCGTGCACGCTCACTCGCTCTGGGGTGACGACAGCGGCGAGGTCGAGCCCACTCATCGACGGCTCAGCAGCGATCAGCGCGCGCGCCTGGCTCTCCTCGATCCGCGCAGGGAAGATCCCCCCGCGCATCGCGCCCGCCTCGCGGATGTGGCGCACGAGCGCACGCGTGTCGAGGCCGCCGATCGCCGGCACCTCGCAGTCGGTGAGCCAGTCCAGCCAGCCGCGCTCGGCCTCGGGAGCGTCCTCGCGGTTGCACGCCTCGCGCATGATCGCCGCGCGTGCCCAGATGCGCTCTGACTCCATCGCACGCGCGCTAACGCCGTAGTTACCGATGTGGGGATAGGTGAAGGTGATCAGCTGGCCGGCGAAGGAGGGATCGCTGACCGACTCCTGGTAGCCGGACATGCCGGTCGTGAACACGACCTCGCCGACGGCATGAGCATCGGCGGCGCACGCCTCGCCATCGAAGCGGGTGCCATCCTCCAGGAGTACGTAGGCGTCGCGAGTAACCATCAAACGATCAACTTCTGCACTTCCTTGAACTCCGGGGTACCGGCGCGCTCAAGGAGCTCGAACAGCACCGACTCGACCGTGCTCACGACCGCACCCGCGCGCTCCATGCGCTCAAGGCCGCGCTCGTAGTCGAGCTGGTGGCGTGAGCCGACGGCATCCGCGGGTACGTGTACGTCTATGCCAAGACCGAGCAGATCGTGGACCGTTTGCGAGACGCACACGTGCGTCTCGATCCCGCACACAACCGCCTGTGTGCGACCGCCCAGGTCGAATCCGTCGGCGCGCGCGGCGGAGAACACGCTCTTCTCGATGCGCGGCTCGTCCAGCAGGCCGACCTCCGGCGCGGTGTGACCGAGGCCCTTCGGGTACTGCTCGCTGACGACGCGCGGAACGTCGAGGATGCGCGCGCCCTCCACAAGCTTCGCGCAGGCCGTCGCGACTGCCTCGAAGCTGGCATAGGAGCGAAAGCCCTCCTGCACGTCCACCACGACAAGCACGGCCGCCTCGCGCTTGAGCAAGCTCATCGTGTCTCCCTCCTATCCACGATTGCGGGCATCAGGCCGCCACCACCGAGAAGGCCCGCTCGCGATAGGCGACCGCGCCGGCCGCGACCGTCAGCAGCACGCGCCCCATCAGGCGCCGCCCCGCGAAGCAACAGTTCTCCGAGCGGCTCTCCCAACCATGCTCGCCGGCCACCCACTCCGCGGAGAGATCAACGAGTGTTAGGTTTGCGGGCGCGCCCACCTCGATGCGGGGGGTCGGCAAGCCAAAGAGGCTTGCTCCGGCGGTCATCCGCTCCACCAGCAGCTCCAGGTCGATCGTGCCTGGCAAGACCAGCTCGGTGTGCAGCGCCGCGAACGCGGTCTCAAGACCCGTAGTGCCCATTGGCGCCTGCTCGAACGGCACCTCCTTTTCGTGGCGGGCGTGCGGGGCATGG
>DATNKN010000157.1:0-4445 GCA_035603375.1 Solirubrobacteraceae bacterium | reverse complement strand
TCGGAATGCGACCCGGTCCCTCTCCCAAGGGCCCTGCTGAAACCGGTTAGTAGTCAGACCACAGGGGCCAAACCCAACCCGACCTTATTTCGCCCATAACCCCCTTGTTGGGGGGCTCTCACCCCACGTGGGGATGAGTGGACATGGCTCCTTTATACCCGACCCGGGACCACCTGTCAAGCCCTACGATAAAAATCAGTCTGTGATGCTGGTGTCCGGTCGGTTGTCGCTCTCCCCGAGCAGGAGGCGGCGCAGCAGGTGCATCGACACGAGTGCGGCTCGCTCGCGCACGTCGGCGCGGCCGCCCGGTAGGCGCACCGAGCGGGTGATGCCTTTGTTGTCGGGGCCTTCCACGCTGAACCACACGAGACCGACGGGCTTCTCCTCGCTGCCGCCTCCCGGGCCTGCGATGCCAGTTACGCCGATGCCGATGTCTGTCGCGAGCCTTGTGCGCGCTCCGGTGGCGAGTTGCTTGGCCACCTGTTCGGAGACGGCCCCGTGTTGCTCGATGGTCAGGGGATCGACTCCCGCCTGTGTGACCTTGGCGTCGTTTGAGTACACGACAATGCCCCCAAGCACGTATGCGGAGGCTCCGGGCGGGTTCGTCAGGCGGCCGAGCAACAGTCCGCCCGTGCATGACTCGGCCACGGCAACGGTGTGCGGTGTGCCGGCCGCTCGCGAGCCGGTCGTCACACCCTTCAACAGTGCGGCGACCTGCTCGTCAATGCTGGTTCCGTCGGTCGAGTAGAGCGTGTCGGCGTGACGGCTCTCGACCACTCCCACGAAGGCGTCATACGCATCTTGTGCGCCAGCCTCATAGCGCGTGACGACCTCTATCTCTCCCCCACGCAGGCACGTCGTTATCTCGAGCGCGCCCAGGTCCACGCCGTCGCGCTCGGCCTCGCGCAATGTCTCGGCTATCTCCGACTCGGGGATGCCGAACAGGCGCAGCATCTGCTGGCGGTATTCGGGCGCTCCCGCGATCGCCGCGCGGAACGCTGGCGCTTGTGCCGCCTGCTTCCACATCGGTTGCAGCTCGCGCGGCGGGCCGGGCAGCACTACTACCGTTGGGCCTTCGCTGCCGTCGGCCGGTGCCACCACGAGTCCCGGAGCGGTGCCCACCGGGTCGAGGATCGTCGCTCCGCGCGGGACCATTGCCTGCTTGCGTGTGCCGATGGCTATCGCTTCGCGGTCTAGGTTCGGGTAGCGCTCGGATAGCGGGCGCACTATCTCGGTTATGCGTGCCTCCAGCGGCTCGTCCAGGATCAGCTCGCGCTGCTGGAAGCGACCGACCACCTCAGCGGTGAGGTCATCGGCGGTCGGGCCCAGTCCGCCGCTTGTCAGGATCAACTCGAGACCCTCGCCTGCCATGAAGCGCAGCGCGCCATCCATGTCCTGTGGACGGTCGCCCACGATGATCGTGTGCGCGAGGTCCACTCCCAGCTCGCGTAGGCGGTCCGACAGCCACGGGCCGTTGCGGTCGCGCACGCGGCCCGTTAGTACCTCCGTGCCGGTGACGAGGATGCCGGCGCGCGGCGTGGCGCTCATGTGCACGTGGGCTGCGCGTTTGCCGCGAGCGTGGTGCGGCCCGCCGTGGTTATCGAGTAGCCGATCGGCTTGCTCGACGGCGGCACCGTGAAAGCTTTACCGTCGATGTGCAGTGTCACGCTGCTGTTGCCGAGCACCAGTTCGAAATGGTTGGAGTGGTATTTCAGCGGCGTGTAGGGCGGCTGGATGATCAGGCCCGGGATGCGCTTGCGTCCGGCGGCGTCGATCAGGCACACATAGACGGGCGCCGATGGTTCGAGCGATAGTTCCACGACCGAGGCGGAGTTCGTGTGCTGCGTGCTCGCCGGCGCGTGCGTGGTGTGGTGGCTGTGCGTTTGGGCCGTGTTTGTGCTCGTTGTCGCGGCGGGGGTTGGGCTGTTGCTTTTGCTGGACAGCAGGCCGTAGATCAGCAGCACGATTACGAGTCCGATCGCTCCGACCGCGATCATGTAGCCGCGCGAAGGCCTCGGCGCGCCGCGACTCGGGCGCGAGCGACTGCGCGAACGCGGCGTTCCCGCCACCATTGGCTGATGGTCGGTGTCGGTCGGTGGCTCGCAGCGCAGGCGGTACTCTTCGACCAGCGCCTTGCTGTCGAGTCCGAGTGCCTGAGCGTATGTGCGCAGGAACGTCCGCACGAACGTGGGACCGGGCAGGAGGTCCCACTCCTCGTTCTCCAGCGCCCGCAGATACTTGGCCCGGATCTTCGTCTGGGCCTCGATCTCCGACACGTCGATGCGAGCGCGCATCCGTGCCTCGCGAAGGGTCGCCCCGATATCTGTCATTTCAATCGGACAGGCTAGTGACTGTCAGCACCTCAGGGTGTTACCGAGGCCGAGGTGTCCTCGGCCGTGGCGCCAGCAGGCTCACCAAGCATGTTGAGGACGCGTGGAACGTCCCCCTCTCCAATCAAAACTTGACGAGGCTTCGAACCCTCGTAACCGCTGATGACACCGCGACGCTCGAGCATGTCGATCA
The DNA here is from genome assembly GCA_035603375.1 of Solirubrobacteraceae bacterium. Lineage (GTDB taxonomy): Bacteria > Actinomycetota > Thermoleophilia > Solirubrobacterales > Solirubrobacteraceae > Palsa-744. Next base: position 1,922 of record DATNKN010000157.1, on the reverse strand, counting down.
GTCTCCCCGCACGCGTGTAGCCGAGGCGCAAACGGCGCTGCAGCATCGAGGTGGAGGCAGTTTGCATTTCCGCCACGAGCCGGATCGCATCGCTCAACAGGGGATCCTCGTCGGGGTCGAACTCGTCGTCGCCGCTCTTCTCCGGCTCGGCCGGCTCGACCTCCTCGAGCAGCTCCTCGCGCAGCTCGGGCTCGCCCTGCTTGCGCCACATGTCCGTCAACTTCGCGATCTGCGACTCGTCTATATACGCGCCCTGGATGCGTTGCAAGCGGGACGATCCGACCGGGCTGAACAGCATGTCGCCCTGGCCGAGCAGCGACTCCGCGCCGTTCTGGTCGAGGATCACGCGCGAATCGGTTTGGCTGGATACCGAGAAGGCGATGCGCGAAGGCACGTTGGCCTTGATCATGCCGGTGATGACATCGACCCGCGGGCTCTGCGTCGCAAGCACGAGGTGAATGCCGACCGCGCGTGCCTTCTGCGCGAGGCGGATGATCGAGTCCTCCACGTCGGCGGGCGCGACCATCATCAGGTCCGCAAGCTCGTCGATCACGCACAGGATGTACGGCAGCGGCGCTTCATTGCGCGCCTCGCGCGCCTTGTTCAGCTCGATCAGGCTGCGCGTGCGCGACAGCGACATGATCCCATAGCGCTGCTCCATCTCGCGCACCAGGTTCTGCAGCGCGTTGGCTGCCATGCGCGGACTCGTGATCACGGGTGTGAGCAGGTGCGGGATCGACTCGTAGTGGTTCAGCTCGACCTGCTTGGGATCCACCAGCACGAGCCGCAGCTCGTGCGGGGTGGCGCGCAACAGCACGCTGCACAGCATCGCGTTGATCGCGCCCGACTTGCCCGCGCCGGTCGTGCCCGCGACGAGCAGATGCGGCATCTTCGCGAGATCGGCGCCAATCGCCTTGCCGGCCACGTCCTTGCCGAGCCACACCGTCAGCGGCGACCAGTCCTTCGGCGGCTCCTGATACACGTCGCCGAGGCGCACCATGCGTCGCTTGGCATTTGGCACCTCGACCCCGACGGCCTGCTTGCCCGGGATCGGGGCGAGGATGCGAATATCGGTTGCGGCCAGCGCGTAGGCCAGGTCGTCCTTCAGCTGAGCCACCTTGCCCACCTTCGTGCCCGGCGCGAGGCGCAGCTCATAACGCGTGATGTGCGGCCCGGCAACGGTGCCGATCACCTTCGCCTGCACGCCAAAGTGACCGAGCGCCTCGACCAGGCTCGTCGCCGTGCGCTCCTGCCCGGCGGTGTCGGGACGCGCCTGCTCGGCGGTCGAGCGCGTGAGGATGCGCTCCGCCCCCGGCAGCTCCCATTGGAAATCGGGATCGTCGGTAACGACATCGCGCAGGCGCCCCTGAGGCGTGAGCAGTGACTCGTCCAGCGGCTCCGCCTCGTCCTTCGCGTCCCCATCGGACTCCGCTGCCAGGGGAAGCTCGGCCGCGTCGAACTCGTTCTCGCCGTTTTTTTGGGATATGGGGTCGTTCCCGGGGTCCGACCCGGCCTGCTCCATCACCTCGTCAGCATCGGCATCCCATGGATCCACCTCGCCGAGGGCTGGAGCCGCGTCGTCGACCGAAGGGGCCTCCACGTGCGTGGCGCGCACAATCAGCTCGTGCGGCTCGGGCTCCGGCGGTTGGATCGACTCTGAGGCGGAACGCGCGGACTTTGCCTGCCCACGTTCTGTCTGGGCCTCCTTGGCGCTGCGCTCCAGCGCGCTCGCCCGCGCCCTGACCATGCGGCTCGTGTCGATCAGGCCGTTGCCGGTCGCGCGCAACACCGCCGCCAATGACGCACCAGTCAGCAGCACTACGCCGACGACGAGCAGGAACACGACGAGGATGTCGACGCCCACGCTCTGCACGAGCCGGTGCGCCACCCAATACAACGTCTGCCCAAGAATGCCGCCGTGG
>DATNKN010000153.1:0-2141 GCA_035603375.1 Solirubrobacteraceae bacterium | reverse complement strand
TGCTGCAACCCGACTGGCGACTGGTCGGGGCCTTTGCGTATCTGTGGTGCGACATAGCCGTGCTCTGGGCGTGCCTGCGTGCGACCGGCCATGCACCCCCGATCGGCGTGATCGTGCTCGCCTACCAGATCGGTTACCTCGCGAACGTGGTTCCAATCCCGGGCAACGTCGGCGTGCTCGAGGGCAGCTTCGTCGGCATGTTCGTGCTCTACGGTGTTAAGGCGACCCCTGCTGCCGCGGCGTCGGTCGTCTACCACGCGATCGCACTGTGGATCCCGCTGCTGTGGGGGACGATCGCCTTCATTCGCCTGCAGGCCGAGCGACATGAACCATTGGGGCGAAGACGCAGGCGCGGGTCGGGCGGGTCGTGAATGTGCGCGCCGAACCGATGCGCTGCGCTAGTGTGCGGCGCTCGCGCGGCCCCGCGCCTGGGCTGACGGCGCGCGAGAGCGATCGGCATGACCTCACCTGACTGCGTTCACTTCCGGCCGCCGCTCGGTCGCGCGTCGACGCGGATCGCTCTAGCCCTGCCCACGATCGCGAGCGCGCTCAGCCTCGCCGCCTGCGGTGCCGCCGCTGCAACGAGCCTGCCGCACTCGGTGCCGCCGGCGAATACGGTCCAGTCGGGCACCAACGCGATCGCGGTCTCTCCGTTGCCGGGCACGAGCGACGCCTCCCCCACGACCCAGATCAGCTTCCTCGGCGGGCCTGGCACCACCGTCAGCGACGTCAAGGTCCTCGGCTCGCGCAGCGGCGCCCACAGCGGCCGACTCGAGGCCTACTCGACCGGTACCGGGGAGAGCTTTCTCGTCAGCCACCGCTTCGCCCAAGGCGAGCGCGTCAGCGTCAGCGCGCTCGTCAGCGGCGGCGCCGCGAGCGGGCAGTCGGTCCGCACGAGCTTCACCGTCGCCTACCAGGCACCGGTGGCCCAGGCCCAGTTCCCGCTCAAGCCCGGTAGCGCCGCAGATGTCCAGCACTATCTCTCGGCGCCGTCGCTGGCGCCCTCCACGGTCAAGATCACGACGCCGGCGCGGCCGGGGGCGGCGCCCGGGGACCTGTTCCTCGCCCCCTACCAGGGCAGGGGAACGCCGGGGCCGATGATCGCCGACCAGCACGGCAACCTGGTCTGGTTTCATCCGCTGCCACGAGGCGACTCGGCGACCAACTTCCGCCCGCAGACCTATGACGGTCAGACGGTCCTCACGTGGTGGCAAGGACGGATCCTCGAGCTCGGCTTCGGCCAGGGCGAGGATGAGATCTACACCAGCTCCTACCGACCGCTCGCGGTGGTCAGGGCCGGCAACGGCTACCACGCCGACCTGCACGAGTTCCTGATCACGGGGCAGGGCACAGCCTGGATCGACGCTTTCGACCCGGTGCGGCTCGACCTCGCCAAGGTCGGGGGCCTCCGCGATGACTACGTCAACGACTCGGTCGTACAGGAGATCGACATCAAGACCGGTCTCGTGATGTGGGAGTGGCACGCGTTCGGGCACATCCCGCTGAGCGACTCCTACAGCGCCATCCCGCACTCGACCGACTGGGACTACGTGCACATCAATTCGATCGACCCGGGCAGCGACGACAACTTGCTGCTCTCCTCGCGCGGCACCTGGACGCTCTACAACGTCGACCTCCACAGCGGCGCGATCATCTGGCGGATCGGGGGCAAGCAGTCCAGCTTCGCGCTCGGCCCCGGCGTCAAGTTCTACTGGCAGCACGACGCGATGTGGGAGCCCGGCGGCCTGATCTCGGTGTTCGACAACGGCTCCTCGCCGCCGCAGGAGAAGCAGTCGCGGGGCCTGCTCCTCGACCCCGACCCGACGAGCCACTCGGTGACGCTGGTCAAGGCGTTCACCAACCCGACCAAGACGCTGCTCGCCTCGAGTCAGGGAGACCTGCTCAGCCTCGGTGGCGGTGACTGGCTGATGGGCTACGGCGGCCTGCCGAACTTCACCGAGTACAACGCGGCCGGCGACGTGCTCCTCGACGGAACGCTCGGGCCCGACGTGCAGGACTTTCGCACCTACCTGGCGCCGTGGAGCGCACAGCCGAAGACGCCGCCGTCGGTGGCGGCGCAGAGCAAGCTCGGCAGCCTGACCGTCGAGGCGAGCTGGAACGGAGCGACCGACGTGGCGCAG
>DATNKN010000178.1:0-3870 GCA_035603375.1 Solirubrobacteraceae bacterium | reverse complement strand
CGTGGTCGGGGGAGAGATCGAAGTCCATCGCGGCCAACCCTACTTGCAAGCTACTTACAACTACTTGCAAGCAAGACTTGAAAGCGCAGGCTGGATCGTCCTCTCAGGTCGGCCGCAGCCGCCAGTAAGCGCGTGGATCCTTTGGGGACTTCCCAACCCACTCGATCACGCCCTCGTCGCGCAGCGTCACGAGTTCTTTCTGAGCGACAGGTCGGGAGACACCAAGAGCTTCTGCGACCTCGCCCGTGCTGAGACGTCCCCCGTCGCGAAGTGCGCCCATCACCGCGCGCGCTCGATCAGAGAGCCGCGAGTCAAGCTCGCGGTCGAGTGGCTCCGCCAGCAGCGTGAGGCTAACCCCTGCGGACGTCTGACGGTAGACAGGATCGTTGAGGCCGGCTTGACGCATCTCCTCGAACATTCGGCGGATGCCCTCGCCAAGCTCCTGGCCGAACATCAGATCTGCACAAACGCGAGCGATCCGGGGGTTGCGCGCAAAGCGCGTCGTTGTGAGGGGATCGCTTAGATCGACCAGTCCTGGGAAGCGTCCGGGGCTCCACACCTCGATCCGATCGTCGAATATCTCGACCCGGATGTGGTCTCCGGCGATGCTGTAGGAGCGGTGCACCACGGCGTTGACCAGGCCCTCCAGCCAGGCGTCCGGTGGGACGAGCGGTACATCACCGAAGCGTCCCGTGGCTGTCACGAGGGCGCGGCGGATCGGCTGGAGGCGCTCGATCGCGTGTTGCGCGTCGTTCAGCAGACGCGGGATGGGGCCCTCCACGCGCACATCCTCGAGTAGCTGCTGGCGCGATCCCGTCCCGCGCTCGGAGCCCCGATACCGGAGCACTCGAACGAACGCCTCCGGTAGGAATCTCTGCGGATAGCGGGCGAACAGCAGGCAACCGGCAATCGTGAGGGTGCCAGATGTGGCCAATTCCCTTGCCTGCAAAAGACGTATCGGATCGGGTGCGCCCACGGCGGTGGCGTACTCCTCGACCAATGATGTATCGAGATCGTCCATCCTTGCCGCCGCCAGCGGTTGAGCCTCGTAGCTTGCGTGCCCCTTGTCGTAAAGAAGCTCTTGGCGTTGGCGGAACGTCAGTCGGCGGTTCGCGTCGCCGACTCGCAAGTAGACGGTGTCGCGTCTGTTGGCATGGACCGTTTCAGAGGGCTGCACCTCAATCACGAGAAGGTGGTCGTCTGCGCCGCGATCGTCGATGCACTCGATCAGTCGCTGCTGGACTCGCACGGGAGGTTCGCAGTGGTCGATGCCGGCCTGCATGAGCTCGTTGAGCTTGGTCCTATAGCGGTCGACACCCTCGACCTTGCCGTCCCACAGGCCGACCACGACGATCCCGCCGTCGGCGTTGGCCATGCCGATCAGCGAGTCGGCCAGATCGCGTGGATCGATCCGAATCGACTTGCGCTCGAACCACTGATCCTCGGGCAGCTGCACCAGGAGCCTCCCGGTTTGCTCAGGCGAAGCCGTCAACGCCGATTCTACGAGCGTGATCGTCACCCACCCCATTCTACTTAAAATTATTTCAAGTAGATTGGGGGTTGCGCAAAGGCCCTCTCAGGCGGGGATCGAGGGCCTACTTGCGAGGGCCTACTTGCAACTACTTGCAAGCAAGACTTGAAACCCAGCCTGAATCCAGCGCGGCGCGCCGTGGGCGCCGGCCTACGCGCAATACGAGCGTGCCAGCTCCACCAGCAGCCGCACGCCATACCCCGAGGCACCCTTGCCGACATACGCCCGTCCCAGCTCCCACGCTGAGCCGGCGATGTCCAGGTGTGCCCATGGCGTGTCGCCCACGAAGTTCGCCAGGAACGCGGCGCCCACGATCGTACCCGCCTTGCGTCCTTCGGGCGCGTTGTCGAGGTCCGCGTATTTGCCCTTGATCAGCTCGTCGTACTCCTCGTGCAGCGGCAGTCGCCACACGATCTCGCCGGTGCGCTTGCCCGCCTCGTCCACGCGTGCTGCCCACTCCTCGTCATTTGCGAGCAGCCCTGCGTAGGTCGAGCCGAGCGCGACTATCACCGCGCCCGTCAGCGTCGCCAGGTCGACAATGCGCTCGGCGCCGAGGGAGATCGCGTGACACAGACAGTCCGCCAGCACCAGCCGGCCCTCGGCGTCGGTGTTGTTGACCTCGATCGTCTTGCCGTTGGCGGCGACGACGATGTCGCCCGGCTTGACCGAGCGCCCGCTCGGCAGGTTCTCGGTTGCGCCCACCACCGCCACGATCCGCACCGGCAGTCCGATCCGTGCGATTGCCGCGATGGCCGAGATCACGGCCGCCCCGCCGGACATGTCGAACTTCATCTCGGCCATTTTCGCACCCGGCTTCAGCGAGATGCCGCCGCTGTCGAACGTCACCGCCTTGCCCACGAACCCGAGCAGCGGTCCGTTCGCGCCAGGTGGCTCGTAGCGCAGCACGATCAGCGCGGGCTCCTGCTCCGATCCCTGCGCCACCGCGGCGAATGCGCCCATCGAGCGTGCCACGAGCCCCTCGTGACCCTCCACCTCCACCGACAGGTGCTCGATCTGCTCGCCGAGCGCTTGCGCGTGCTGTGCCAGCGCGGTTGGGGTGAGGTCGTTCGCGGGCCGGTTCTGCAGGTCGCGTGCCTCGTTCACGGCCTCGGAGACGATCTGCGCCTCGCCGACCAGGGCCGTGAGATCGCCGTCTCCTCTCAAAATCAAACCCTGCAGGTGTTTCGTCTTGCCCTCCCCGTCTGGCGTACTTGCGCTCTCCGGGTCGCCTGTGCCCATGGACGCGTCCGCGTCTGTTGCGGCGTCGCTCGCGCCGGACTTGTGCGAGAGGAAGCTGTAGTCGGCGAGCATCGTCCCCTGCACCAGTGCGGCGGCCACCTCGCCATCACCGTTCGGCGTCTGCCAGCACAGCACCTTCGTGGACAGCTCTCGCGCTCGCTCGCGAACCGTGGCCGCTGCGACACGCGCTCGCTCGGGCGTGAAATCGGCGCGCTCGCCGAGCCCCACGACCAGCCAGCGCTTGCCGTCCGCGTGCGCCAGGGCAAGCGCCTTGAACGAGCGTCTCGCCTCGCCGCTAGCGAGCAGCTCGCCCACCTGCGTGGGTGCACCCGGGGGCGTCTCGGCTCCCTCGAACACGCCGATGGCGACCGTATCGGCGGCGGTTTCTGCGGCGGGCTCGACGGTCCACGACACGTTCACGATCCGAGCACGATACCCGGCTCGGTAGGATTGCTGTCCCCAGGCCGTACGGCGGCCAGGTGTGGGACAAATCTAAACTAGGAGAATCGCCTCGATGCCCAAGACCGTGATCCTCGGCTCCGCGCGCACACCCATCGGCAAGATGGGAGGAGGCCTGTCAACGCTCGACGCCACCGAGCTCGGCGCAATCGCGATCGAGGCGGCGCTGGAGCGCTCGGCTGTCGAGCCCGAGCAGGTCGAGCACGTCGTCATGGGCCAGGTGCTGCAGGCCGGCCAGGGGCAGATCCCCTCGCGCCAGGCGCAGATCAAGGCCGGCGTTCCCAAGGAGGTCTCCTCCGAGACCGTCAACAAGGTCTGCGCATCCGGGCTGCGCGCTTCGGTGATCATCGACCAGGCGATCCGCGCGGGTGACATGCAGGTTGGCGTCGGTGGCGGCGAGCGTGGAGAGGCCGCCGCCCATCTTGCCGACGGGGGTGCGGGCGGCGCCGAGGATCACGGTCTTGGGCATTGTCTGCGGACACTCCTAGGTTCGGGTTGCAATGACTACAGGCCGGCAATGCTAGTAGACGCATTCCTCGCCGGCCGGATATTGTGCGCTGATCGTGAACGTCTCCTGGACAGCCGACCCGCCCGAGGCAACCGAGGCCGACACCGTCGTCGTCGGCCTGTTCGAGGGCGAG
>DATNKN010000176.1:0-8753 GCA_035603375.1 Solirubrobacteraceae bacterium | reverse complement strand
CGTGGTCGTCGGAGTGGTGGGGGTTTCCGTGGTGCTCGTCCTGTTTGCCGGCGGTGTTGTGCTCGTGGTGGTGCTGGTCGTCCCGGTCGCGCCGCCGGTCGGCTGGATGCACATCGACAACGCCCGCTTGCGCAGATTTTCGATGCCTTCTTCGAGCAGTTTGTGCAATCCCGCGTCAACCGTTACCGGTAGCGCAAGGAAGTCCTGCTCGGTCTTGCCGAGCGCCTTTTCGGTGGCGGTGCAATCGCCGTTGCCGGCCGAGGCGGCCTGCGCGACGGCTTCGAAGTCTTCCTGCAGGGGGCCGGCCTTGGTGGCTGGGATCAGGCCCTTGCCGGTGCTACCGCAGGAAACCAACAGGGCTGTGGCGGCGCCCAGCAGGGCCACCACCGTGAGGCGTATCAGTGTTCGCAAGTTCATTGACCGTACTCCAGGCGCTCGGCGAGTGAGTTTGGCAGGCGTGCCGCCCTGATCGCGGCGGCGGCCCCGGCTACGTCATAGCGCGCGCGCCGGTAGGACACCGAGTGGTTGTCCAGGTCGAGTAGCAACCAGGCGGCGCGGGGGTCGCCGTCGCGCGGTTGGCCGACGCTCCCCGGGTTGAGCAGCCATTCGCCGCCGGACACGTCAAGCTCGGTGCCCTCGCGGCGTGGTTCGCCTGTCGCCGACTCACCCTCGTGGCGCACGAACGACAGCGCCACGTGCGAGTGGCCGATCAAGCACACGCGGTGAGGTTGGGCGTCGAGGCACAGCTCGGCGAGCAGCGCGGAGAGCACGTACTCCCACTTTGGGTCTCGTGGGCTCGCGTGGTAGAGGCCGAGTGTGCCCTCCTGTCCCTCGGGGCGCAGACCCTCCAGGAACGCGAGGTTGGCGGGCGCGATCACCTCGCGCGTCCATTGCGCCGCGAGGCTCGCGCCGCGCGAGAAATCGTCAAGCGGCAACTCGCCGGCGACCGCCATGTCGTGGTTGCCCGCGAGGCACACGGCGGTATGACGTCGCGCAAGCTCCACGCACGCGTCCGGGTCGGCGCCGTAGCCGACCAGATCGCCCAGGCACCACAGCTCGGAAGCGTCGCTGTCGGCGACCGCCTCCAGCACGGCTTCGAATGCCTGTAGATTTGAGTGGATGTCCGAGACGACAGCGACCTTCATCGGCCATCGACCCTCATGCGCCGCGCCGCGCTCTCCTCGCGGCGCGCGCGTGCACACCGTAAGCGAGGATCGCGCACTCCCCGCCGGGGCAGGTGCGCGGCACTAGTCGTCCGCGTTTCCCGCCTCGTCGCCGCCGTACTCGGGCAGGTTCTTGATGCCCTCGCGGGTGCGCCACTTCGAGTAGTTGTCCTCCATCGCGTCGATCAGCTCGCGCATGAAGCGCGGCGAGAGATTCACGCGCGAGACGACCACGCCGGGCACCTCCTCTGACTCGACCTCGTGGTCGACCCTCGCGAAGGTGACCGTGAACTCGTAATCGGAGTGGCTGACGTTCGCGAAGTTCGCGTACACGCCCCCCATGATCTCGGGGGAGAGATGAATGTTTATGTGGCGCTCTGCGCCTTGGTTCTCGTCGTTCACACGGCTAGTATCGCAACCCGTGCGGGGGACGGCGTCCGGCCTGCTCGAAAGGAGCCGCTCGGCCAGGCGGCGCTGGGAGTTTCCGGTGTGTTGGCGGGTGGCGCCCCGCTCACCTCGGTTGGCTGCGCATAAGATCATCGCCGGTGAACCCGATTGCCACCGAGACAGGCTTGCGCGAGATCGTGCTGGCGCTCGCCGGAGAGCTTGCCGGCGGCGCTGGCGCGCGCCAGGCGATCGCGCTGGAGCGCCCGCCGCAGGCGGACTTTGGCGACTACTCCACCAACGCCGCGTTGCTGCTCGCGCCGGCGGCGGGCATCGCACCGCGCGAGCTGGCCGAGCGGCTGGGGGAGGCGCTGGCGCGGCGCCTCGGCGAGCGCCTCGAGCGCTTCGAGGTGGCCGGCCCGGGCTTTCTCAACCTGTTTCTCGCGGACATCTGGCATTGCGAAGCGCTTGCCGCGGTGCTTGCCGCGGGTGAGGGCTTCGGTCGAGGTGGAGCCGCGGTCGCGGAGCGGATCGTGGTCGAGTTCGTCTCGGCCAACCCGACCGGGCCGATGCACGTCGGTCATGCCCGCAACGCGGCCTACGGCGATGCGCTGGCGCGAGCGCTCGCCTTCCACGGGCACACCGTGGAGCGCGAGTTCTACGTAAACGACGCCGGCTCGCAGGTGCGCAAGCTCGGCGAGTCGGTGCGTGCGCTGGCACGTGGCGAAGAGGTGCCTGAGGACGGCTACCACGGCGACTACGTCGTTGATCTCGCCGCTGAGCTGGCCGACGCCTCGGCGATGGAGTCGGCCGAGCTGGGGCGCGCGGCGGTCGCGGTGATGATGGCTCGGATCGCCAGGTCGCTGAGCGAGTTTCGCGTCGAGTTCGACTCGTGGAGCTATGAGAGCGCCCTGCACGAGGGGACCCCGAGCCCGGTGGCGCACACGCTGTCGATCCTGGAGCGCCACGGACACACCTATCGCAGCGAGGGTGCGCTGTGGCTGCGCACGACTGAGTACGGGGACGACAAGGACCGCGTGCTGGTGCGCTCCAGCGGCGAGCACACCTACTTCGCCTCGGACATCGCTTACCACCAGGACAAGCGCGAGCGCGGCTTTGACCGTCAGATCGACGTGTGGGGCGCCGACCACCACGGCTACGTGGGCCGCATGAAGGCAGCATACGAGGCGCTCGGCGGCGATCCCGAGCACGTGGAGATGCTGATCATGCAGCTGGTCCACCTCGTGCGCCGCGGGGAGCGCGCCCAGATGTCCAAGCGCGCCGGCGAGTTCGTCACGCTCGAGGATCTGCTGCGCGAGATCGGCGTTGATGCCGCACGCTGGTTTCTGCTCTCACGCTCGCACGACACCACGATCGACCTCGACCTCGACCTTGCGCGCGAGCAGTCGAGCGAGAACCCCGTGTATTACGTGCAGTACGCGCATGCGCGCATAGCCTCGATGCTCGCCAAGGCCGGTGCCGAGCAGGTGGAGCTGGCGTTGGCAAGCGCTGGCGAGAACTTCCACGCGTCGCTCGGCGATGGCTCCACCGGCGATGGCTCTGAGGGCTCTACCAGCGAGCGCTCTGAAGGGCTGCACCCGGCCGAGCGTGCGCTCGTCAACAAGCTGCTCGCCTTCCCGGGCGAGGTACGGGAGGCGGCGGGGCGTCGCGCGCCGCATCGCATCGCCGCCTACGGGCTGGAGCTGGCGCAGCAGTTCACCGCGTTCTACCGCGATTGTCGTGTGCTCGGCGCGGGCGGATCGGACGGCGGCCAATCGGCGCTCGAATCCCGCAGGCTCGCGTTGTGCGTCGCTTCGCAGCGCACGATCGCGCGTGCGCTCGATCTGCTCGGTGTGCAAGCGCCGGCGGAGATGTAGGGCTCATCAGATCGTCCGGGGGATGGCAGGGGTTGCAGGGTGCTGCGCTACGGGCGAGCGCGTGGGCCGATCGAAGTCGGATTCAATCGAAGTGCGCGAGGTCGGCGTCCAGGCGCGCCGCGTCATCCGCGCTCAGCTTTGGCACATCCACACCGGTGCTTGCCCGCGTGCGCGCGTGCCGCCGCCAGGATGGCAGCAGCAGCACGAGCAGGGCGAGCAGCGCGAGCACGACAGCGGCCGGCACGAGATATGCGGCCAGGTCGAAGCCTTTTGTGCCCGGCAGATCCAGCACCGACGGCCCGTACTGCGCTACGAGCGAATTCTTGATCTGGGCCTCGGTTTGGCCTTCGGCGATCAGCCCGCGTATATAGACCCGCTCACGCGTTGACTGTGGCGATTCGGCCACGTTCAACGGGATCTTGCAGGTCACGCACATCACCTGATGTTCGATCGCGAGCAGCGTCGTGCGTGGTGTGGCTGTCGTCGTGTGCGGTGCGGCCGTGTTCGTGCGCGGTGTGGCCGCGCCTGCTTGTGCGCTTGGGAGCATGGGGGAGAGCGCAAGCGCGAGCGCCACGACGGCCATCATGGTGCGACGGGTCGCGCTCATAGCGCAACCTCCGCGTGCCGGGTGGCGGGCGGCTCTCTCACGAGCGCTCCGCCAGCGACACGGCGCGGTTCAGGAATGCTTCGTCGATCTCTCCGCGCGAGATCGCCACGACATGCCCGTTGCGGTCGATCACGAAGCTCTCGGGGAGCTGGTCGGTGCCATAGGAGTGCGTGAATTCGCCGCTGGTGTCGCGCAGGTTCGGATAGGTGAGGTGATAGCGCTTGACGAAGCTCAGCGAATCGGGGGTGACGTCGAGATACGTCACGCCCAGCACCGTTCCGTTGTGGCGCTGCAGCTGCTGCTGGGCACGCTCGAGCTTCGGCGCCTCTTCCTGACACGGTTCGCACCAAGACGCCCAGAAGTTCAGCACCACGACCTTGCCCCTGTAGGCGGCCAGCGATGTGCTGCCGCCGCCCGAGAGTCGTGGCAGCATTTGGTCCGCCGATGGGGCCGGCGGATGGGTGCCGTGCCTGAGCGCTTCGTCAAGCGAGCGGCTCGGCGCCTGGGTCGCGATCCCATACACGAGCAGCCCCACCAGCGCCGCGCCAAGCACGCCGACCGCGATCGGTATGTATGGCCGTTTGCCTGCCATCGGTTGCAAGCCTAGTGCGCGGGGGTCGGGTGGTGCGTACCCACGGGCCCGCCGAAGGCCGGTCGGGCACGAGCGGCGTAATATCTGGCTGCAGTGCGGTGGTAGCTCAGTTGGTAGAGCGCAAGCTTCCCAAGCTTGAGGTCGCGGGTTCGACCCCCGTCCGCCGCTTGAGGCTCACGGATGTTGCAAACCTCGGCGAGCCAAATGTTATACTGGTGCGGTATGACTCATCGGGTTGGCGCCAAGGGGCAGGTCGTGATACCGAAGGAACTGCGTGAGCAGACAGGGCTGCGCCCGGGAGCAGACGTCGAGTTCGAGTTCGATGGGCAGCGGTTGAGCATCAGGGCGGCTCATGGGCGCCCGCGGTTGGGCGGGCGGTTTGCGCGCAGCGGTATGGCCGAGCGTCTGCTCGAGGATCGCTCGCGCGAACCGCGTTGAGCGTCTGTCTGGACTCGTGGACGGTCCTTGCCTGGCTCGACGGCGAGGAGCCCGCGCACGACCGCATCGAGCAGTTGCTCAGCGACCGACCGTTGATGAGCTGGGTGAACGCCGTGGAGGTCTACTACCGGGTCGAGCGTGACCATGGTCGCTCCGAAGCAGACGAAGTACTGGCCGGGCTGCGCAAGACGTTCGAGCTGGATTTGCCCGGTACCACACTGATGATCGAGACAGCCCGCCTTAAGGCGAGCACCCCGATCGCGCTTGGTGACTGTTTCGCGATCGCCACGGCCTGCGCTCGCAACCTGACGCTCCTAACCGGAGACCCCGAGATCCTCGATCGAACCATGCCATGTGCGGTCGAGGATCTGCGAGGCAGCTAGTCCGGCTGGCCGCAAATGGTTGGCACCGCGCTTCCAGCCCGCCGCGAATGTCGTGTCGATCTCGGCGTGGCTTGTTCGACGTCTATATGAAGCCAAGGTGCGAACCTGTCAAGGGCGACGCACCCCGGAGGAAAGCCACCAAAAAGGAGTCACGACGATGCGCTTCATGATGATCATGATCCCCAACATTCCCGACGAAGTCGACTGGACGCCGGACCCGGAGGCTGTGTCCGCGATGAGCAAGTACAACGCGGAGTTGGCCAAGGCGGGCGTATTGCTCAGCCTGGACGGCTTGCAGCCCCCGTCCAAGGGAGCGCGGGTTGCGTTCTCCGGTTCCGGGGCCACCGTCACCGATGGGCCCTTCACAGAGGCGAAGGAGATGATCGGCGGCTACTGGCTGATCCAAGCGAAATCGAAGGAGGAGGCAGTCGAGTGGGCCACGCGCTGCCCGGCGGCCGATGGCGACGTGATCGAGGTTCGTCAGGTCTACGAGATGTCCGACTTCCCGCCGGAGGTACAGGAGGCCGCGCGGTAGGGGCGCTGCGGTGCAGGGGAGCAGCACGCGCGAGTATCGCGCGATTGAGGCCGTCTGGCGGATCGAGTCGGCGGCCCTGATCGCGGGCCTTACACGGATCGTGCGAGACGTCGGCGTCGCCGAGGAACTGGCCCAGGACGCGCTTGTGATTGCGCTCGAGCAGTGGCCAGAGTCGGGTGTTCCGGATAATCCCGGCGCCTGGCTCATGGCCACCGCCAAGCATCGTGCGATCGACCTTCTGCGCCGTGGCACGCGGCTGGAACACAAGCACGAGGAACTGGCCCGCGAGTTTGAGGTCAGAGGCGACGCTGTCGAGGCGGAGCTGGAACGATCGATCGAGGAGGAGGTCGGCGACGACCTTCTTTGCCTGATGCTCATGTGCTGCCACCCCGTGCTCTCTGCCGAGGCACGCGTGGCACTCACCTTGCGTCTGTTGGGCGGTCTCAGTACCGGCGAGATTGCGCGTGCCTTCCTTGCCTCGGAGTCGACTATCGCCCAGCGGATCGTCCGGGCCAGACGAACATTGACCGAGGCTCGGGTTCCGTTCGCACTACCCGATACCCGGGAGCTCGGGCCGCGACTGCAATCGGTGCTCGAGGTCCTCTACCTGATCTTCAACGAGGGCTATTCGGCGAGCGCCGGCGAGGATTGGGTGCGCGCCGATCTATGCGAGGAGGCCCTGCGGCTCGGGCGCATCCTCGCGGAGCTCTCGCCGCAAGAGTCTGAGGTGCACGGGCTAGTGGCGTTGATGGAGATCCAGGCCTCGCGCTTGAGGGCACGTGTCGGCGCGCGGGGCGAGCCGGTGCTGTTGCTCGAACAGGACCGCACACGTTGGGATCGTCTGCTGATCGCGCGCGGTCTTGCCGCGCTCGCGCGGGCTGAGGAACTCGGAGGCACGCTCGGGCCCTACGCGCTGCAGGCGGCGATTGCCGCCTGTCATGCTCGCGCGGCGACCCCGCAGGGCACCGACTGGATGCGCGTGGCGGCTCTCTACGAGGCTCTCGCGCAGGTTGCGCCGTCCCCCGTTGTCGAGCTGAACCGCGCGGTGGCGATCGCGAGTGCGTTCGGGCCGGCCGCCGGTCTGGAACTCCTCGACGCGCTCGTCGAGCAGTCGTCGCTGAAGGCTTATCACCTGCTGCCGAGTGTGAGGGGCGATCTGCTCGCCCGCCTCGGCCGCTTCCAGGAGGCGCAGAGCGAACTGCAACGTGCAGCGTCGCTCACGGACAACGTCCGCGAGCAGCGGTTGCTGCTCGATCGTGCGATGGTGTGTGCGTGGGAGGCGGGACGCTAGCGCCGGTCGTGGTTGGCACCAACGTGTGCTCGGGGATGGCGGCGAACTCTCAAGTCGGCTATGCGCCAGCAGCTTCCATGTTCTCGAAAATCGCCGTCATCCCCTGACCACCGCCGATGCACATGCTCTCAAGGCCGTAGCGCCCGCCACGACGACGCAACTCGCGTAGCAGCGTGGCGAGGATTCGCCCGCCCGTCGCTCCGATCGGGTGTCCGAGTGAGATACCCGAGCCGTTGACATTGACGCGCTTCAGACCATCGGGGAGATCCCACTCGCGCAGCACCGCCAGCACTTGCGCTGCAAACGCCTCGTTCAGCTCGATCAGGTCCATGTCATCCATACTCAGCCCGGCGCGCTCGAGTGCCCGCCGGGTCGAGGGAACGGGGCCGATGCCCATGCTCGCCGGCGCTACGCCGGCCACCGCCCACGAGATGAGGCGCGCGAACGGCCGCAGGCCTAGCTCGGCCGCCTTCTCGGGGTGGGTGACGATGCACACCGCCGCCGCATCGTTTTGGCCGCTCGCGTTGCCGGCTGTGACGGTCGCCTCGGGGTCGGTGCGCCCCATCAACGGCCGCAGGGCGCCAAGCCGCTCGAGCGTCGTGTCCGCGCGCGGGTGCTCGTCGCGGTCTACGACGCGCTCCTCCTTGCGTGTCTTTACGGTCACGGGGACGATCTCCTCGGCGAACGTGCCGCTCTGCTGGGCGGCGACCGCCAGGCGGTGAGAGCGCAGCGCTAGTTCGTCCTGCTCGGAGCGCGAGATGCCGTACTGCCGGCGCAGGTTCTCCGCCGTTTCGATCATGCCGCCCGGCACCGGGTGGTTGATGCCTCCAGCAGTTACCCGCGGGCGCGCCAGCCGATCCTCCAGCATCGTGCCGCCGCCCTTGATGCCCCAGCGCAAGCCCTTCGCGTAGAACTCGGCCCCGCTCATGCTCTCGACGCCACCGGCGAGCACGAGATCCGCGGCGCCTGTCTGTACCTCCATACAGCCGAGCAGGACGGCCTGCAGTCCGGCGCCGCAGCGGCGGTCGAGCTGCAACCCCGGCACCTCGATCGGCAGGCCGGCGTCGAGTGCGGCCACGCGGCCGATGGCCGGCGCCTCTCCGCCCGGATAGCCCTGCCCGAGAATGACATCCTCGATCTCCAGGGGAGGCAGTGCCGTGCGCTCCAACAGCTCCCGGATCACAGTGGCGGCCAGCTCCTCGGGCGGCACGTCGCGCAGCACACCACCGAAACCGCCCACAGCGGTCCTCAGGGGTTCGCAAATGACGGCGTCCCGCACGGTCGGAGAGCCTGCCACAAAGTCCACGGCGATGCGGTGAACGTCCCGGTTTGTGCTCGGTGTGCGGAGCGCGACGCCGTCGCCGGTCCATTTAGGACAGAATGCGCAGCGATGCATGTGACAGCCAAGGCCGACTACGCCGTTCGGGCCGCCGTGGAGTTGGCAGCGGGTAGTCAGGACTCGCCGCGCAAGGTGGACGAAGTG
>DATNKN010000168.1:0-2137 GCA_035603375.1 Solirubrobacteraceae bacterium | reverse complement strand
CGTGCCGTACCCGACCTGGAGCAGCTGGACAATAGACCCTGGCCTGATCGCGCTGTTAGCGGGCGCGGGCTGGCTCTACAGCCGCGCCTTTGTGCGCGCCAAGCGCCTGTCCGGCCATCGTGGGCCGGGTGTAAGCCACTGGCTGCCCTACGCCTGCGGGCTCGTCGTGATCGCCGTCGCGCTGATGTCGCCGCTCGATGCGATCGGCGATCGCTACCTGTTGTCGGCGCACATGCTCCAGCACATTCTCCTCTCCGACGTCGCGCCGGCGCTGCTGGTGCTCGGCCTGCGCGCGCCGGTGCTACCGCTCGGCCTCGGCAAGGCTGGCCTGCGCCAGGTCGCGCCCGGCGGGCGGCTCGGCAAGCTGATCGCGTTCGCGACCAAGCCCTGGGTTGCGCTACCGCTGTGGGCGATCGCGACCTGGGTCTGGGCGATCCCGGCGGTCTTCGACTACGCCGCTGGGCATACGCTCATCCACGGCATCGAGCACGCCACGCTCTTCTACACAGGTCTTGCGATGTGGTGGCTGATCATCGACCCGCTGCCGTCAGCGCGGCGCTCGCCGGGCCCGCGGCGCCTTCTCTACCTCGGCTTCACGCGCGGTGCAAGCGCGCTGATCTGCGTGCCGCTGACGTGGATGACCTCGACCGTCTACCCCCGCTACGTGAACGCGCCGCGGGCTTACGGGATCAGCGCGATCACCGACCAGCACCTGGCCGGCGCCGGCATGTGCTTCCTCGAGTTCCTGATCTTCGGCATCGCGATGGCGGCGGTGTTCCTGAACTTCCTCGATCGCGATGAGCAACTCGCCGCGATCAGCGATCGTGTCAGCGGCCAGCTGCCAGCGAGCTGACCGCTGACCGCTCGGGAGCCGCCTAGTAGCCGGGGCTGCTCGAGCCCGGCTTCTTGGCCGGCTTGACCAGCGCGCCTTTGGCGCTCAGGGCGTACCAGTAGCCGCCGTCCAGGAACTGGTTCTCGCCGCTGACCTGGCCGGGAGCCGTGTCGGCGATGTACTCATAGAGCGGGTGGCCGCCGTAGGTGACCTGCTTGACGCCGGCGCCGCGGCTGATCGTGCCGAGCTCGCTCTTCTTTGCCGAGCCCTTGAGACTCGTCTTGCCACTCGTCGTGAGCGGGATCCAGTTCTTCGCGCACTCGCCGGTGCAGTTCGACTTCGTCTTCGTGTCGGAGCTGAACATGTACAACGTGTGTCCGTTCCCACCAACGAGAACCGTGCCCAGCGAGGTGCTGCGTGTCCCCACGGTCGCGGACGAGGCCGCAAGCGCCGTGGTTGCTGCCAGCCCGAGGCCCGCAATGGCGAGCAGCGTGGCGACTTTTTTCATCGATTGCTCCAGAGGTAGAGATTTGCCGTCGTTTCCAAGGACGTCCCTCGTGGCGATTTCCTTCCCGCGCGCTAGCGCGGCTTTGCCTCGCCGAAGCGCTCGAGGCCATCGTCGGGTATCGCCTCCCAGACTGCCGCATAGTTGACGAACGCGCGCCAGCTCGGACGCAGACCCGGGTCGCCGTCGAAGGCGCCCATCCTGATGCTCATCTGAGCGTGGTCGCGGGGGTTGCGGCTGAAGAGCTGCGCGCCGCAGACGCTGCAAAAGCACTTCTCGAACCCGCCGTCGGGGTGGCGCCAGGCGGTGATCAACTCCTCGCCGGCGGTGACGCGGAAACCGTTTCCATCGATGCGCGCCTGCGCCGATGCCGCCGTGCCGGTGCGACGCTGACAGCGCGTGCAGTGGCAGTAGCCCGCGCGCGTCGCGGGCTCGCTGAGCTCGAAGCGCACTGCACCGCAGAGACAGCAGCCACTCGTCGAAGCGTCATTCATCGCTCGAGTCTTGCACGTCGCCGACCCGATCAGGCGGGTCGGGGAGCGCCCACACAGCCAACTTGTCCGTCCTCCCGCGGACCTCGAACTCGGCCACGAAGACCAAGTCCTCGGGCGCTTCGCCCATCCGCGCGCGTGTGCTCGCGGAGACGAACACCATGTAGGGCGTTCCCTTCGTCATCCCTTCGAGTCGCGAGGCGGTGTTGGTCGTGTCGCCGATCACGGTGTAGGCGACGCGCTGCTCGGCGCCGACGTTGCCGCACATCACCTTGCCGCTGTTCAGCCCGATCCCCATCCGGAACGCGG
>DATNKN010000155.1:0-3776 GCA_035603375.1 Solirubrobacteraceae bacterium | reverse complement strand
CGAGCAGCGCGCGACGACCGTCCGCGGGGTCGGCACGGCGGCTGAGGAGCCCGTCGGCTTCCAACTCGCCGACGGTTTGTGCCATCGACTGCGGACGCACCCGCTCGGCGGCGGCCAGGTCGCTCGTGCTGCTCGTGCCTTCGCGGTCGAGACGACCGAGCACGATGCCATGTGCGAGCGAGAAGCGATGCTCGGCGCGCAGTCGCCGCACGAGCTGGCCGAGCACCACGCGCAGTTCGCTGGCGACGAGAGGCACGTCGACGGAGGAGGCCATTGCAAAAAGCAACTATACGGGAAGAGCAGGCAAACTGCGCAGGTTACCTGTATAGTATGTGGAGGTGACAGAGCCAGCGAGCGACAGCTTCAACGGGACGGGAGCGGCAAACAACGGCACCGCGGCACCACCCCCGCCGGTCACGCCAAGCACCGACCGCTACAAGTGGATCGCGCTGTCGAACGTCACCCTGGGAGTGTTGTTGGCGACGCTCGACGGCTCGATCACGCTGATCGCGATGCCCGACATCTTCCGAGGCATCCACCTGGACCCGCTGGTGCCGGCCAACAGCTTCTACCTGCTGTGGATGATTCTCGGGTTCCTCGTCGTCACAAGCGTCTTGATCGTAAGCCTCGGGCGCCTCGGCGACATGTATGGCCGGGTCAAGATGTACAACCTCGGCTTCGTCATCTACACGATCGCCTCGCTGATCCTGACAGTCGACTGGATGACCGGACGAGCCGGGGCCACCTACTTGATCGTGTTCCGCATCGTGCAGGGCGTCGGCGCGGCCTTCCTGCTCGCGAATGCCGCGGCGATCATCACCGACGCGTTCCCGGCCAACCAGCGCGGCATGGCGCTCGGCATCAACAACATCGTCGGCGTCAGCGGGATGTTCGTCGGGCTGGTGCTGGGCGGGCTGCTGGCGCCGATCGACTGGCGGCTCGTGTTCCTGATCTCGGTGCCGGTGGGGTTGCTCGGAACGGTGTGGGCGTACCTGAAGCTAGAGGAGCGCAGCACGCCCAAACGCGCACGCGTCGATTGGTGGGGCAACGTCACCTTCGCCCTGGGCCTGATCCTGATCATGGTGTCGGTCACCTACGGCATCCGCCCCTACGACGGCCATCCCACCGGCTGGGGCAGCCCGAAGGTGCTGGCGCTGCTCGCGACCGGAGCGCTGTCGCTGGCGGCCTTCGCGGCAATCGAGCTGCGGGTCGCCGAGCCGATGTTTCGCCTGCCCCTGTTTCGCATCCGCGCTTTCACATTCGGCACCCTCTCGACGTTCCTTTCAGCGGTCGCGCGAGGTGGGCTGATGTTCATGCTGATCATCTGGCTGCAGGGCATCTGGCTTCCCTTGCATGGCGTCAACTTCGCCGACACGCCCCTGCGCGCCGGCATTTACATGCTTCCACTGACACTCGGAATGCTGGTTGCGGGCCCGACTTCCGGGTACCTGTCAGACCGCTTCGGGGCGCGCTGGTTTGCGACCGGAGGGATGCTTGGCTCAGCCGTCAGCTTCTACCTGCTGACGCTACTGCCGATCGACTTCTCATTCCCACAGTTCGCCGCGATACTCGCGATGATCGGCGTGTCGATGGGCATGTTCGCCTCGCCCAACCGTGCGGCGGTGATGAACAGTCTGCCGCCGCAACACCGCGGCGCCGGCGGCGGCATGAACCAGACCTTTCAAAACTCCGCGCAGGTGATCTCTGTCGGCGTGTTCTTCACGCTGATGATTCTCGGACTGGCCTCAGACCTGCCGCACGCGCTGTCCTCCGGGCTGCAGGCGCATGGCGTGCCGGCAGCCGCGGCGAGCGGCGCCGCGCACACACCGCCAGTGTCGGTGCTGTTCGCGGCGTTCCTCGGCTACAACCCGATCGAACATTTGCTCGGCGCGCACGTGCTCGCATCGATCTCGCCGGCGAGCCAGGCGGCGCTGGCGGGTCGCTCGTTCTTCCCACAGCTGATCTCCGGACCGTTTCGCACCGGGCTGCACGAGGCGCTGCTGTTCGCGATTCTCGCCTGCCTGATCGCCGCCGCCGCGTCGCTTATGCGCGGCGGCAAGTACCACTACAGCGAGTCCGTGCCGGAGCGCACCGCTACCGCGCCACGCCCTCAACCAGCATATGCAGCCCGGCATGTCGAACGCGACCGGGTATGAGCCCCGCGTCGCGCATCAGCCCCTGCACTTCGACCGGCGAGCGCTCGCGCCCGCCCTCGCACTCGACGAGCATCAGTAGGTCCGCCAGCGAGGAGAAGGGACTCGGACGATCCGGCTCCAGGTGTTGGTCGATTGCCACGACCCTCGACCCCGCGGGCATCGCGGCGCGCACGCGGCGGAGGATATCGCGGCAAGCGTCGTCGTTCCAGTCGTGCAGGATCCACTTGAGCACATACACGTCGGCGCGCGCGCCGATCTCGCCGAACAGGTCGCCGGCCTGTAGCTGAACCCGACCGCTGACGCCGCGCGAGCGCAGAAAATCCCCGGCCTCAGCGAGTACCTCGGGGGCGTCGACCAGCACACCTTGTGCACGCTGGCGGCGCTCGAGGATCGCCGCCAGCAAAGTGCCGATGCCGCCAGCCACGTCGCAGATCGTGCCTTGCGCCGGCCATGGGTAGGCGCGGGAGAGCGCCGCCAGGTCGATCGCCGTCAGCTCGCGCATCGCCTCGCCGAAGCGGGCGCCCTCCTCGGGATGCTCGGCGAAGTAGTCCCAGACAGAGTTGCCAAACGCGCGCCGGTGCCCCGACGGTTGGGCTCCCTTGCGCAGCAAATTCTCAAGCTCTCCGTGCGCGGCCGCGTTGGCCGGCGCCGCCTGGTAGGCAACCCAGGCCGAGAGCGAGCGCGGGTGTTCGCGGCGCAGGGGCGCGCCGAGCCGCGCGAGTCGTACACGACCGCTTCGGTCCAACCGAACCAAGCGCGAGGCCGCCGCGGCACCGAGCACGCGCAGCGCCACTTCCTCTGAGAGACCAAGCTCGGCGGCAAGCTCGCGCGTGTCGCGCGCATCCGTGCCGATCGCGTCGGCGAGCCCCGAGGTGACAAGCACGCCAGCGAGCTTGGTGCGCTGCATTCCGGCCACAAGATCCCACAGCGCCGCCTCAGGCGGCAGCAAGCGGTCAGCCAGGCCCTGCACGCGAGCGCGCAGGGCGAGCCCGCCGCGCACGACGGCGTTGGGCACAGGAAACGGCGGCAGCGGCATCGCCGCTACAGCCTACGCGAGCGCTCGTCGCCGACGCGCTCGATGCTCAGTCGTTGGCGACGGGTGTGAGCAGCATCACCGGGATCGTGCGACCGGCTTTCTGCTCATACTCGGCGAACTGCGGCAAGCGCTCGGCCTGCGCCCGAAACAGGCGATCGCGCTCCTCCGCTCTCGCTTCGCTCGCCACGGCATCGAACTTGTCGGTGCCAACCTCGACTGTGACGTTCGGATGGGCCTTGAGATTGTGGTACCAGTCGGGGTTGGTCGGGGCCCCGCCCTTGGAGGCAAAAATGACATAGCGCCCATCATCGTGGACATAGGCGAGCGGGTTGACCAGCGCCCTGCCGGACTTGGCGCCGGTGTGATGCAACAAGAGCAGGGGCATCTTCTCGAACATGCCGCCGACACGTCCCTCGTTGGCGTGAAACTCGTCGATAATTTTGGCGTTGAAGTCTGCTGGTGGGGTTGACATCGTGCTCCTCCGACGACGTGGATAAAGGGGTCGCTCGCGTGTGGCCGAAGCGACTTGCCAAGCGCCACTCCAGTGTATGAACATGATTGGAAGGATCAGCTGCACGATCCCA
>DATNKN010000135.1:0-3027 GCA_035603375.1 Solirubrobacteraceae bacterium | reverse complement strand
CGCTCACCGCCTGCGCACGAAAAACCTCACTAACTCAGTGGAGGATGTGCTGTTTTTGCGGAGGTTGGCCAACTCGCCCCAACCGAGCCATCCGAACGGATACGACCGGAGCGACCTGTACGGTCCGCGACCGAAATCTTCGCAAATAGCGCATCTCGGACCGCGGGCAGGCTTGGCGCACGCGGGGGCACCTGTTCGCAGTTCCCTCGAAATCGGAGTCGCAAATGGAAACGATCGCAAAAGGGGCCGTGAGGATCTCGGCGGCGGAGGCGCTGCGAACATGGCGCGAGTACCGGCAGACCGGCGATCTCAAGTTGCGCGACCAGCTGATCTTCATCTTCACGCCGATGGTGCGCTACATCGTCTACCGCAAGGTGCGCGAGGTGCCCGCCCAGTGCGATGTCGAGGACTTCCTCTCCTGTGGGCTGGAGGCGCTGATCCGCTCGATCGAGCGCTACGACCCGGACAAGGGCGCGACGCTCGAGCAGTACGCATGGACGCGCATCCACGGTGCCGTGCTCGACGAGCTGCGTCGCCACGATTGGGCGCCGCGCTCGCTGCGACGCGACGAGCGCGCGATCAACCATGCGCGCGAGGCCTTTCTCGCCACGCACGAGCGACAACCGAGCCGCGAGGAGCTGGCGGGACTGCTCAACATGAAGCCGAGCGAACTGGTCGGTCGACTGGATGAGGTCGCGCTCGCCGAGGTCGGCTCGCTCAACCGCACGGTACGCTCCGACGAGAACGCCACGATCGAGCGAATCGACACGCTTGAGAGCCCCGATCCGCACTGCGACCCGATCGTGTGCGCCGAGCGCCGCGAAGCCAAGGAGCGCTTTCGCGCCGCGTTCGCGCTGCTACCGCCCGTCGAGCGCGAAGTGGCCGTGCTGCTGTATGTGGAGCACTGGACATTGCGCGACATCGGCGCACGGCTTGGCGTCTCAGAGAGCCGCATCTCCCAGATCCACACCCAGCTGCGCAGGCGACTGTACGATCGGCTCTCCGACGAGCACGCGCTGTTCAGCGCCGTCGGCTGAGCACCCGACCCGATCGTTGCAGTTCCATCTTTGCTGTTCCGACCGGTACATGTACCGGTCGGCCGGACGGTGCATGCACCGTCCGGGGCCACCGATTGACGGTCAATACCCCATTCGGGGCACACAGCGGGACCGCCAATCGGCCAGCATGCGGCATGGCCTTCCCCCTAAAGAATTATCCTCCGCGGTCGAACACCCGGGACGACATGGATCTTGGCCTGTATATCGCCGCTTCGGGGATGGTCGCCGAGCAGGTTCGCCAGGACCAGCTCTCAAACGACCTGGCCAATGCCAGCACGCCCGGGTTCAAGCCCGACGAATCGCCCCAGCACAGCTTCGGCGACGTGCTGCTCGCCAACACGGCCGGGGGGCCGTCGATCGGTGCCGTCGACCAGGGTGTCGCGCTGGGCAAGACCTACACCAACATGACGCAGGGCTCGCTTCAGGAAACGGGCGAACCGCTCGACTTCGCGATCTCCGGCGGCGGCTTCTTCGCCGTCAAGACGGCGCAGGGCGTGCGCTACACGCGCGACGGCCAGTTCACGACCTCGGCGCAGGGAGTGCTGACGGACGCGAGCGGCAACCCCGTGCTCGACCAGAGCGGAGCCGAAGTCAAAGTCGGCGCGAACGGCACGGTGGCGGCCAGCGCGCTCGGCGTGTTCGAAGTGCCCGGCGCCACCAAGCAGGGCGAAAACCTGTACGCCGGCACCGCGTCGGGCAAGCCCACCGGCACCGTCCACCAGGGAGCACTTGAGGGCTCAGGTGTCGACGCCGCCAAGATCATGGTCGAAATGATCTCCTCGCTGCGCGGCTTCCAGTCCGGTCAGCAGGCGATCCAGTCGATCGGCCAAACCCTGCAAGAGTCGGCCTCGCAAGTCGGCTCGGTGAATACGGGCGGGGGCTAGCACCGATGCTGGAAGGGCTCTACTCCGCGGCGGCCGGCATGGCCGCTCAGCAGGAACAGCTCGACACCGTCGCCAACGACCTCGCCAACGCCTCCACCACAGGCTATGAGTCCGAGCGCGTTGCCTTCAGCGACCTGCTCTACAACGCGGTGGACGAGGCGGGCACCGAATCGAGCGTCGGCGCGGGCGCGAGCGCGCAGGTAATCGGCCGCAACCAGACGCAGGGGCCAATTCAGGAAACAGGCGACCCGCTTGACCTGGCAATCGAAGGTCGGGGCTACTTTCAGCTCACCAGTACCAGCGGCCAGCCAGTGCTGACCCGCAACGGTAACTTCGGCGTCGACGCCAACGGGGCGATCGTGGACGCGCAAGGCAATGCGCTGCAACCGCCAATCAAGCTGCCGGCGGGCGTGTCAGCAAGCGAGCTAAAAATCGCGCCCGATGGCACCGTGACCGCAGACAAGAAAACGCTCGGGCAGATCAAGCTCGTCACGGTGCCCTCACCAGACCATCTGCTCGCCGGCGGCGATGGCGCGCTGACACCTACCGCCGCGAGCGGTTTGCCCGTTGCCGTGGCCGCAAGCGCCGGGAAAATCCATCAAGGCGCTTTGGAGGGCTCCAACGTAGACATGTCGAAGGAGATGGCGCTAATGGTGAGCACCCAACGCGCCTACCAGATGAGCAGCTCGGCGATCCAAACGGAGAGCCAGATGATGTCGATCGCCAACCAGCTGCGCCCGTCGTGAGCGCCGCGGCCGCCTCGGGCTCGCCGCTGAGCGCTGGCGGACTGCCGGTGATTAACCAGGCGCTCGAGCCAGCATGGGTGCGCCACGGCTCGGCGGCGACGCAAAAGGCATACGAGACAGCCCTCAGCTTCGAAGAGATGCTCGTCGAAGAGCTATCGCAATCGCTGACAGCCAGCAGCGGACTCGGCAGCGAAAGTGGCGAAGAAGGCGAATCCTCCGAAGGTGGCTCGTCGGGGAGCGGTGCCGCCAGCAGCCCGCTCTCCTCGATGCTCCCCCAGGCATTGACCAGCGGCGTGATGAGTGCCGGCGGACTCGGCCTCGCCACCCAGATGATACGTC
>DATNKN010000109.1:0-2543 GCA_035603375.1 Solirubrobacteraceae bacterium | reverse complement strand
ACGTCGACCACGTTGGGCGCAAGCCGCAGCCTCGCCTCTGGGCAGAGTTCGAGCGCACCTTGCATGTCCGCCTCGCTGACCATCCACGATTCGCTGAAGCGCCGTAGCAATCCGGTCTCGAAGTCGCGAAGCCGGTGCCGCGCACGGTTCCCACCGGTGAGCTGATGACGAAAGCCCGACTCGAGATTGTGGGAGTTGTAGATCACGGGACGCCGCTGAGCGAGCCTCGCGAGCGCCGCCGCCGCGGTCGGCCCGTCGGCGATCACCCTGCCACGGCCTGGGGCATTGGCCAGGGAGTCCGCCGCCGCCGAGAGCTCCGGTGAGATCCCACGGGCGAGACCGTCCGGCACGCCCGCAAGCAGGGCTTTCGCATAAGTGAGCAAGCGCGCGATGCCCCTGGAGGGGACCAGCTCGCGCAACTCCACTCCCGGGATCGCCTTGAACGCGTCATCGGGCTCGGTTGGACCGAAGCGCACGTAGAGCAGCGTCAAGCCTCCGTGCATCGCAAGGGCGCGCGCGATCCCATAAGTGCGGACATCCCTGCCGGAGCGCAGGGCGGGAGTATGGGTCGTTACGAGCAGGTCGCGTGTCTGCTCCTCGCCGTCTCCACGTTCCTCTCCGGGGGCGCTGCTCATGAGAACGCCGAGCGGCTGCTGTCTGCGCGGTGGAACTTCATCGCTTCTCTCTGTCGAGCGCGGATGCTTGCAGGGTTTCGATTGCAGCAGCGATCTCCCCAAGACGCATATCCCACGAATGAGCTGCCGCCGCTCGCGAGCGCTCCAGTCTCCGCTGCTGGCTGTTCTGCTTGAGCGCGTCCTCGAGCAGTCTCGCGATGCCAGCCGCATCGGCGGCACTGGTCACCTCCTCGACGTTGGCCAGCGACGGTAGCGGTGTGGCGACGACCGGCAACCCAGCGGCCAGGTACTCGTAGACCTTCATCGGGAAGATGCTGTTGGTGAGCTCGTTGCGCGCATACGGGATCATCCCAGCGTCGGCTGCCCGCAGGACGTTGGGGAGCTGCTCGTAGGTGCGCAGCCCGAGCAGGTGGATGTTGGGCTCGGCGGCAAGTGTCGACACGTCGGCGCGTGGGTCTCCGGGGCCGACGGGCCCCACGAGTGCAAACGACCAGTCGGGTCGAGCCCGTGCGAGTTCGACCAGCAGTTTCATATCGAGCTTGGTGCTCACCACCGCGCCTGTAAACACGATCCGCGGTGTGGGTAGCTCAGCCATTCCCGGGTCGAGTGGGCCTGCGTGCATCGCCGTGGCGAACAGCTCCGTGTCGGCCACGTTGGGGGCGTAGATCACATGGTCGGAGATCGCGCTCAGCCGCTCGGCGAGCGCCTGAGCGCTCGCGAACACGAGGTCGGCGCGTTTTGCAAAGCGTGCCTCAGAGGCCCGGAAGCCGGCGGCATCGATCCCGGGCTGCGCAGCGATGTCGTCGACACAGTGGTAGACGACCAGTTCCGGCGCGAGCGCGTCGAGCAGCACCTCGGCCTGCGGCACATACGCCCACAAGATCGGCCGGCGCATGCCGAGCTTGCGCGCGGCGCGTCGCACAAGCGCCGGCAGCAGCCACCTATTAAGCCTGCGGGCGATCGGGTTACCGTGCAGGGGAAGCACGAGCGGCGAGATCACGTGCACGCCGTCCCGCTCGCGTGCTCCTCGCAGGCCGTTGCGCAGGCGCGTTGCGATCCGCTTCAGGTCCCGTCCGGCGAGCTGAGGGCGACGCAGCCCGAGCGACTCGACGAACAGCACCCTGTTCTCGCGCGCGAGCCGCCTCATCAGGTGATGCTGGTTAGTCTGAAGGTCGGTGTCCCAGTCGGCGAACCCCACACACACGATGTCGCGGCCCTGAAGCCGTGGCTGATCTGCCATCGCCGACATGATCCCAGGCCCGCAGAACGAGATCGATTTGGATGGGGCGCGCACTGCGCGCCTGCTGTTCGTGCACGAGTTGACAGCGGGTATTGCGCACTACAGCGAGCTCGATACTCGGCAGGTGCGTGTTGCCACGCGCGTATCGGGTGTGCCCGCGCGTCCGATCCGCATCGCCCAGCAGCTTCGTCGCAAGTTCGGCGGGCTCGGCTTCGAGCGCGACGTGGTCGCACCGCTTGTAGAGGCACGGAGGGCGGTGCTAGGCGAGCGCGCCGCCGGTCCGCCACGCTTTCTCGTGCGCGTCGACGAGTTTCCCCACTACCTCGCGTGGGACGATCCGCGGCGTTTTGGCACAGAGCGCTTCGAGCGCTTCCACGAGATTCTTGCCGGCGCGGGAGTCCCCTACCTGCTGGCGGTATTGCCGCGCGTAAGCTGCGAGCCGCTGTCACCCCCTGGCTCGCAGTGGCGACCGCTGGATCAGGGGGAGATCGCGATGCTCGCACGGTTGGCGGGTGAGGGAGTGTCGTTTGGGCTACACGGGCTCACCCATCGCACGCGCTTCGACTCGCCCCGACGCCATTCGGAGCTGTGCGGGCTGAGTCCGGTCGCGACCGCCGGCCTGCTCGACACCGGCCTGGAGGAGCTTGCGGCGCTGGGAATCCATCCCA
>DATNKN010000108.1:0-4541 GCA_035603375.1 Solirubrobacteraceae bacterium | reverse complement strand
GCCACCGGGCACACGCGCAATGTATGGCAACAGCTTCGCCGCACCCTTCGGTGGGACGTTGTCAAACGCCTCGCACGAGCACAGCACGAGCCGCGCGATTCGCTCGTCGCGGCCGCCGCCGATCAGCAGCTGCGGCCCGCCCCAGTCGCTCATCGCAAGGGTGATCTCACGCAGGTCCAGGCGCTCGATGAACTCGCCGAGGATCTCCGCTACTCCACCCATCGACAGGTCCGC
Source organism: Solirubrobacteraceae bacterium (assembly GCA_035603375.1). GTDB lineage: Bacteria > Actinomycetota > Thermoleophilia > Solirubrobacterales > Solirubrobacteraceae > Palsa-744. Next base: position 4,307 of record DATNKN010000108.1, on the reverse strand, counting down.
GTCAGGGCGCATCGGATGGCGATGACCGCCGAGCGGCAGCGTCGGCAGCACGCAGCGGTAGTCGGAGCGCAAATCCTGCACGACCTTGCGCCACAGCGAGCCATCCATCATCAGCCCATGCACAAATACGATTGTGGGTCCGCTCCCGCCGGTGTCCTCGTAGTCGATTGTCCCCGCCGAGAGTTCCAGTTCAGGCATGAGCTTCTCCTCTAGATAGATCGCTCCATACAGAGTAGCTATCCTTGACGGCAGGCGCAACGAGGACACACGCACAAAGCGACGGAGGAGCCACATGAGCACGAACACCAAGGAGCGCATCGTCGATGCCGGCGCCACGCTGTTCCGCCGCCAGGGCTACGCGGCCACCGGCGTCAAACAGATCGTCACCGAGGCCGAGGCGCCCTTCTCCTCGCTCTACCACTTCTTTCCCGACGGCAAGGACGAGCTTGCGACGGAGATCATCCGCTCCTCCGGCCACATGTTCCAGCAACTCGTGGAGTTTGTCTTCGACTCCTCCCCCGACGTGCTCAGCGGCGTCGAAAACTGCTTCGCCGGCGCAGCGGAGACACTGCGCCAAACCGGCTATGCCGATGCCTGCCCGATCGCCACCGTCGCCCTCGAAGTCGCAAGCACCAACGAACCGCTGCGCGAAGCCACAGCCGAGGTATTCGAGAGCTGGATCAAAGCCGCCACCGATCGCTTCCTGGCGGCCGGCATCCCCGAGAAAACCGCGCGCGAGCTTGCGATCGGCCTGATCGGTGCACTTGAGGGCGCGTTCCTGCTCAGCCGTGCCGCACGTAGCACCGAGCCGATGGACATCGCGGGCGCAACCAGCGTCGCGGCCGTCAGGGCCGCTCTCGCGCAACTCTCGTAAAGCCGGGGCGCCTGTCGCGAATGCTCCCGACCAGCCTCAAGCCAGAACCGCCGCCAGCTTCTTGCGGAATGCCGCCGGGTCGACCGCCGGGTAGCGATACAGCTCCGACTCGATCGCGTCGAAGAGCTCGCGCAACCCGACCGGCTCCACAAGCCCACTTGCCAACATGCTCGCGACGTCGTCGACGTCCTGACTGAATCCACGCTCGATCTTCGACAGCGCCTGCGAGTAGAAGTCGAAATGATGGACATCGACCTTTCCCTCGCGGAACACAAACGGGCTGCGATCGCGCCAGCCCGGTAGTTCGGGAATGAAATCGGGCGGCGAGACCAGCTCGATATTCACACCAAGATCCTCCTTCAAAGCCGGAAGCTCGCGCAGCAGCGCATCGACATCGGGCTCGAACCGCAGGTCGACGTCGATCGTCGACGCACGCCATCCTTCGAGGACAGCCGACGCGCCACCCGTCAGATAGATCCGAGTTGACCCATTCGCGACCCAACCCAAGCGACGAGCCAGCTCTCGCAGTCGAGCCTCGTCAACCGGCGGACGCACGCTCGGCTGCCCGGGCAAAGCTCACGACACGGGCGACGAGCGCGTTGTAGCGGCTGTGAGGGCCTTCGCCCTGCTCGCTAAGCAGCTCGTACAGGCGATGCGACGGCTGCTCCGCACCCCCGGCCGGCACGTCGAAGCCCAGGCTCCGAAGTCGCGGCGCCGCCATTGCCACCAGCAGGGCCGGCTGGCTCTCACGACCAGACTCGAGATCGGCCAAGCCCTCGCTCACTATCTCGTGTCCCGGAAGATCGCTCGACACCGCCTGCATGCCCAGATCCTAGGGGATCGGAAAGAGCGCCTTCATTATGTACGACCCGATGCATCCTGGGCCCATCGGGACCCGTCACCAATCGCGGACCCGCTCAGCTCGGCTGAGGCACGATCCGGATATACGGCTTGGGCGTCTTCCAGCCGTCCGGGTAGGTCTCCTTGGCCTCCTCGTCGGACACCGACCCCGCGATGATGACGTCCTCGCCAGGCTGCCAGTTGACCGGTGTGGCAACCTTGTGGCCGGCTGTCAGCTGCAGGGAATCGATCACGCGCAGCACCTCGTCGAAGTTGCGCCCGGTGGTCATCGGGTAGATGAGGATCAGCTTGATCTTCTTGTCGGGGCCGATCACAAACACGTTGCGAACCGTTTGGTTGTCGGCCGGCGTGCGCGTGTCGGAGTCTCCGGAGGCGCTGGCGGGCAGCATCCCGTACAGCTTGGACACGTTGAAGTCGCTGTCGCCGATGATCGGGTAGTTGGGCGCGTATCCCTGCGTCTCCTCGATGTCGCGCGCCCACTGATCGTGCTTGGCGGACTGGTCGACCGACAGCCCGATGATCTTCACGCCGCGACGATCGAACTCGGGCTTGATCTTGGCCATGTAGCCAAGCTCGGTGGTGCAAACCGGGGTGAAGTCCTTCGGGTGGGAGAACAGCACCGCCCACGAGCCGTCGATCCAGTCATGGAAGTGGATCGGGCCCTCGCTGGTGTTCGCCTCGAAGTCGGGGGCAACGTCGCCAAGCTGCAAGCTCATAGTCGTTCCTATCTGTGCGTGGTTCGGGTTCGAGATAGCCACGATCATCGTAGCCGGCCAGTATTTCCTACTAAGTTTATAGATTTTATGTAGTTATCAGGGCTCCGCAACTCGCATAGGCCCGGTGCGCCCTGGCCGAGCTGCCCGATAGCCCGCCAACCGAACCAGCCGGGAGATAGCTCGGGACCGCTCGAACGCGGCGCAAGTCGTGCGACGTTCGAGGGTCCCGGCGCGCGGCCCTCAAGGGGGGTGAGGGAACACGCTAGCCAAACCGTACACCTCCGGCGACTTTTAGTATTTGGTCATATCCCGGCACGCGGACAAATGGGAACGACACGCAAGGTACCTGCGGCCACGCGCGCACCAAGGCACACCGGGCGCGCTCACACCAGCCGCACTCCCCAGCGCGTGCTCAGGGCCTGCTCCGGATCGAGTCGCACGAGACCATCGCCGCTCTGAAACGCGTTGGGCGCACAGGTCATCGGCTCGACCGCGAGGCCTCCTCGCCGCCGTGACGGCGCGAGCGTGTCGCCGGTGTAGACCTCCAGGAACGCGTGGTGCTCGTCCACCCACAGCTCCACTCGCTCGCCCGTCGGCCTGAACAGCCTGGCGACCGCGCGCGCTCGCTCGTCGCGCACCAGATCGGTGAACGCGCTGTCGATGCGGATCTCCCCCAGGCGCCGCGCAACACGGAAATCGAACTCGCCACCGTCCACCGGCTCGCGCCCCGTCGGCAGCTGGCGCTGCTCGTCGGTGAGCAGGCGCGTACGGGCAGGCAACTCCAGCGAGCAGTCGTCGATCGGCCCCTCGCCCGGAGACAGGTAGGGATGCTGACCAGCACCATAGGGACACGCGTGCTCGCCGACGTTGACAGCGGTCGTCCGCACCGTGAGCCCCTCCTCGCTCAGCTCGTAGGCAACCGAGACGTCCAGCGCGAACGGGTAGCCCGGCTGGGGTCGCAGCGGCGTGCCAAGCACCACACGGCTCGGCTCCCGCTCAAGGGCGCGCCACGAGCGCCAGCGCAGGAAACCGTGAATCGCGTTGTGCTTGGCTGGCTCGCTGAGCGCCACCTCATAGTCGATGCCATCGAAGCGATAGCGCCCGTCGGCAAGGCGGTTGGGCCACGGGATCAGCGGCGCGCCGTGGGCGCCGTCGCATATGTCCTGCACCCGATAGGGCTCGAGCACGGGCACGCCCCCCACCGAATACTCGCGCACACCGCCGCCAACCTCGACGATCGTGGCACGCTGCTCGCCAAAAACGATCTCGAACTGTTCGCCCGATGGCGCTGTCGTCATCGGCGACTCGGTTCATGCGAATACGCTTGCTGCACCCATTCATATTGACCTATATGGAAGGCCATGGCGCATGCGCCATGGCCCCGGGCCGCACATGTGCGGTCCGGCCGGCCGGCCCATGTGCCGGCCGGAACAGCACACCTACACGGTTTCTATAATGGTAGGCAAGCGACCACAGGAGGTGAGCACCCGAGGTGCTGCGCAGGCACATCGAGAAGCTCACCGGCGGACAGACCGCCGCGCGCCTGCTGGCAGTGGGGCGCACAACCTTCAAGGCGTTCGAGGTCCCCAACTATCGCCGCTACATCTCCGGTCAGGCGATCTCGCTGTGCGGCACGTGGATGCAGATGGCGGCCCAGTCGTGGCTGGTGCTGACGCTCACCGGCTCGGCCACCGCGCTCGGGCTGATCGTGGCGCTGCAGACGCTTCCGATCCTGCTGCTCGGCCCCTACGGCGGTGTGATCGCCGATCGCGTGGACAAGCGCCGCACGATGATCTTCCTGCAGGGCATGATGGGCATCCAGGCGCTGATACTCGGTGTGCTCACGATTACCGGCG
>DATNKN010000144.1:0-2025 GCA_035603375.1 Solirubrobacteraceae bacterium | reverse complement strand
CCCTTTAAGGATCTGCCGATACGCCTCACCTACCGGACCGCGCGTGTGCTCAGCTCGATCGCCGACACTCCCGGAGCGTCAAGTAAACAGGTCGCCGACGCCTCCGGCATCACCGACCCCGGGCAGATATCGCGCCTGCTCTCGCGTCTGCGGCGCTACGACCTCATACAAGACAGTGGCGTCGGGCCCGCCAGGGGCATGGCACGCGCATGGACGCTCACCGAGCGCGGGCAGGGCATCCTGCAAGCCACAGGTCAGGGCTGAGAGGCGAACGCGAGCGCCGTAGACACCGTTGTCCCGATCTCACTCGCGAAAGTACGCCGCTCAGGCGCCGGTTGCTTCGGCGATGCGGTCGAAGCGCTCGCTGCGGGGGTCGTCTGCTCCCACGATCCGGTCGAGCCAGGTGCGTATTTCGTCTGTGTCGAGTTCTTCGACGCAGACGAGCATTTGCTCGATGTCGAGCCAGTCCTTGGGCCGGTTGAAGATCGCCTTGCACACGAGCAGGTGCTCGGGGGCGAGGATCGGGATCTTCGTCTCGCCGAAGGGTCCGTTTCGCGTTGCGTGGCGCATTGCGTCATGGAGCGCGTCGTAGGCGAAGAAGAGGTCGATCGGCGTGTTGCCCCATCGCAGTCGGCATTGCCCGTCGCGCTCCACGATCTCGGGCTCCACGCCGTCGCCGACCCCGATCTCCGCGAGCTTGCGCTCGATGTCCGGATAGGTACTGGGTGCGACGAACAGGTTCAGATCGACGTCGATCGTCGCCCGCGGCTCGGCGTAGTAGGCGAGCGCCAGGGCACCCCCGAACGCGTGGGGTATCTTCGCTCGGGTCAACCGCTTGTGGATCGCAAGGATCTTCTCGGGAAGACTCGGCTCGCTCATAGCGCGCGTGAGGCGATGCGCGGAAAGCGAGCACGCTCGCGCGTTCCTGCTCGCGGGAGATGGTCGGCCAGTAGCAGTAGGTCGCGCAGGGTCTCGCCGCGCCGCTGTGGCGAGACCGAGATCCAGGCGGCTGCCGCCTGCGCGTTGTCAGCCGGTTGAGCCTCCCCCGCCGACAGGGCTTGCGTAAGCAGGCGAGCCAGCAAAGGCCGCGGCCTATTGCCGGCAGTCAGCTCGCTCAGCAGCTCGGCGGCCGCGCTATCGGGTGCCGCTGCCGCCACCGGTGCCCCCGCCCGCCGTGCCGCTTTGCGCAGATCGGCCGTGTCCAACCCTTTCGGGGAGCGCGCCCGTGCGCGCTCGATTACCGCGGGCGTCAGTGTCCTGAACGTAGCAAGCGTGCGGCTGCGGGGGCCCGCATCGGTTGTATGCGACTCGCGGATCTCCCATGTGCCTCGGTCGCCGGCCACTATATATGCCATAGTGGGTAATCATACCACTATATAGGGGACCGGGCTCCCCGAGGAAACTCGCCTCTTGACAGTCAATCCGTGAGGCGGATCGACTTGAACGCGAGCACCGTGGCGAGCACGTCGTAATGGCGATCGACGTGCAGGACGTCGGCCTAGTGCTGTTGGGCACATGCGGCGATGAGCAGGTCGGGGATCGGGACTCGGTGCTGTCCCTTCTGTCCGAGCTCGCGATGCGCGGTCAGCGCCGTCTGGATCGTCTCCGCGTCCATCCGCAGATCGCGGAATGCGTCGAGGCTCTCCGCAATGCGGGCATAGTCGCGGGTGTTGCGAGCTGTTGATTCGAGTGGGAGGACTTGACAGCAAGCACCGCTTGCGGTATAAAGAGCCATGTCTTTGTAATCCACAAGGGTTACGAGTAGCCATTGGGGCGGTTTGCCTTGGTGGTTGCGGGCAAAACATAAGGTCGGGTTGGGGTTGGTCCCTGTGGTCTGACTTCTAACCGGTTTTGGCAGGGCCCTTGGGAGAGGGACCGGGTCGTTTTTTGAGAGAGGGTTGTTTTTCGCGTGGTTTCTTTGGGGAATAGCGTTGTTGAGAGTCCGTGTGGTTTTGGCGGGTCCGTTATAGGACGCGTCAGCGTCGCTGACGCGTCTCTCTCTCTCTCTCTCTCTCTGGCCGGGCT
>DATNKN010000096.1:0-5527 GCA_035603375.1 Solirubrobacteraceae bacterium | reverse complement strand
GAGCAGGCGCTCGAGTGGAGCGCCGTCGAGCAGGAGCCGCTTCGGCTCGCCGGGGCTGAAGCCTACCGCCAGCTCGTGGGGTCCGTCCTCGTCGCTGGCTTCGACGACCACGCGGGCTGCGGTCGCGCCAAAACGGAGCAGTTCGCGCTCGTTGGTGGTTCGGAACGAATGCGCCGTGCAACCGAAGTAGAGCGCCTCCAGGAGGTTCGTCTTGCCGCTGCCGTTGGCTCCGTAAACGATCGTCAGGCCAGCCCCGAACGCGGTTTCGGCGGCTTCATAGGAGCGGAAGTCGCGCACGCGCACGCGCTCGACCCGCACAGCAGCTCAAGTGCCCAGCCGGATCGGCATGACGAGATAGACGAAGCCGCTGCCGTCGGCGGACTCGATCAGCCCGGGCCGCAGTGGGCTCGTCAACTTGATGAGGATCTCCGATGCCTCGACGCTCTCGAGACCGTCACGCAGGAACTCCGGGTTGAAGCCGATGTCGAATGGCTCTCCCTGGAACGGCACCGCGAGCGTCTCGTGTGCCTCGCCAACGTCCGGCGTTTGCGCCGACACCCGAAGCTCGCCGGGCGCGAAGCCGAGCCTTAAGGGCGCGTTCTTCAGCGCCAGGAGGCTGATCCTGCGGACTACGTCCGCGAGCTCTTCGCGACCGACCCGCAGCTCGTGGTCGGTGCTCTCCGGCAGCAGCTGTTGGAAGTTCGGGAACTGTCCGTCGATCAGGCGTGAGGACAGAATCGCCGCGCCCGGCGCGCCGTCGCCGAGGCTGAAGACGACCTGGCTGTCGAGCTTGGCGACGGCGATCTGCTCCGCTGCGGTCTGCTGCGCGATCCGCGCCAGCTCCTGTAGGGCCCGGGCCGGAACGTTCGCCTCGAAGGCTGCACTCACGGGTGTGTCGAGCGTGGTTGTCTTGACGCTCAGGCGGTAGGAGTCCGTCGCGACCATGCGTAGCGATGAGTCCTCTGCGGAGACGAGGATTCCGGTCAGCACGGGACGCGTGTCGTCGCGTGAGGCCGAGCGAGCAACGCGCGCCACGGTGTCGATGAATGCGGCTGCCGACAGGACCACCGAGCCTTCCACTGGCGCCTGCGGCAAGCGCGGAAAGTCGTCATTGCGTAGCGTCCGTAAGTTGAACACCGCCGTGCCGGATATGAGCTCGACGTCCTGCTCATCGCTGCGGAGCTCGAGCGTAAGTTCGGCGGTGGGGAGCGAGCGGACCACGTCGAGCAGCAGGCGCGCCGGCAATACCACCGACCCCGGAGCGAAGTCGCGCGCTTGAATCTTCAGCCGTAGACCGACCTCCATGTCCGTGGCTCGAAGCTCGACGCCATCGCTGTCAGCCTCGAGTTGGACGCCTGATAGCGCTTGCACGGCGCTGCGCGAGCTTGCGATTCGAGCTGCGGTCTGCAGCTCGTTCAAAAACGTCGCTGTTGAGAGTGTGGCTTTCAACGAACTATTTGATCGTGATTCGTAGTTGTAGGGGCTGTGTGGTTGTGGACAAGCTTGCCATGCTCCCAGGTTGTGGGGACGATCCGCGAATTTGCTTGTGAACGTCGTGGGAACCGTCCTGTGCACGAGCTCAGCGCGTGAAGCGCTTGGTGAGCGTCGCGATGTCGGCGAGTGCCTGTGGGCTCACGGTTAGTTCCCGCGCCACCCGTCGGTAAGCGTGGAGCACGGTCGTGTGGTCGCGATCCGCGAAGTCGCGGCCGATCTGCGGCAGGGAGTGGTCGGTCAACTCCCGGGCGAGGTACATCGCTACCTGGCGGGCCCAAACTGTCCCGGCTGCGCGGGAGCGGGAGAGGATCGCCTCGACGCTCACCCCGAACTGGCCTGCGACCGCGTCCTGGACCGCGGCGACGGTGATCGCCCGCGACGGCGACGGCGCCAGGCCGTGGCTCGCGAGCACCTCCTCGACGAGGGCCGCGTCGGGGCCCCGGCGCTCGAGTGAGGCGACGGCGATGATCCGGACGAGGGCGCCTTCGAGGGCGCGCACGTTTGTGGTAACTGCGTCGGCGACTACGCCAAGCGCGTCGTCGTCGATCTCGAGACCGTCAAACGCGGCGCGCTTGCGGAGAATCGCAACGCGCGTGGCGCGATCCGGACGCTCGATGTCCGTTACGAGGCCCGACGCGAAGCGCTCGCGCAGCCGCTCTTCGATCCCGGCTAGGTCGCGTGGCAGGCGGTCGCAGCTGACGACGAGCTGACTACCGGCGTCGTAGAGGGCGTTGAAGGTGTGGAACAGCTCCTCTTCGCTCCGTGCCTTGCGCTCGAGAAATTGGATGTCGTCGAGGAGGAGGAGGTCGACGCCGCGGAAGCGGGCCTTGAAAGACTCGGTGTTGCGCGACGACAGCGCCGCGACGAAGGCGTTGGTGAAATCCTCGGCCGTTGCATAGCGCACGCTGCGACCGCCACCGAAGGCCTGCACGTAGTTGCCGATCGCGTGCAGGAGGTGGGTTTTGCCGAGTCCCGGCGACCCGTAGATGAAAAGCGGGTTGTACGCCTGCCCGGGAAGCTCGGCGACAGCGAGCGCGGCGGCGTGCGCGAGCCGGTTCGACTGGCCGATGACGAAGTCTTCGAAGGAATATCTGGGATTGGGCGGGCCGACACCTCCGACCGGGGCCGCATCCGCCGCCGGCGGGCTCGCGTGGGCGCCGGAACTGCCAGTCGCCTCGACGCGCACGCCAATTCCGTCCCCGAGCACGCCCGCAGCCGCTTCGCGAAGCGCCGCGGAGTAGCGCGAGGCGGCCCAGGCCGAGACTTCGGGCGGCCCCTCGAGCATCAGCGTGTCGCCGTCGAGGCCGATGCAGCGCAGCGGCGCCAGCCACAGGCCGTAGGTGCTTTCACCGACACTGTCGCGGAGCGCGACGCGGATTTCTTGCCAGGACTGCTCGAGGTTGCCGCACACGTGCGCAGTCCTCCCCTGTTGGGCGCGCCGAGCTCTTACCGGAGGGGGTGCGAGCGCTCCCCGGAGCGCGCGAATATACCAACGCCAATCTGCCTCGCCAGCCGCCTCCGCGCAATTGGCGCAAAAAACGCCGGGCGCGTTGCAGCGCCGGAACGGCGGCGGCGTCCCGCTATACTCGCATGCGGTTGCGGCTGGTCGGCTTGCCGCGCCTCGAGGCAATGAAGCGCACCTATCAGCCCAAGAAGCGCAAGCGCGCCCGCACGCATGGGTTCCGCAACCGCATGCGCACACGCGCCGGACAGCTGACGCTCAAGCGCCGTCGCGCGAAGGGCCGCAAGCAACTCACCGTCTAGTGGCCGACGCCAGGCACGCAGGCGCCGCCCGACGGCGCCCGGGCCGGCTGTCGCGCAGCGCCGAGTTCGACCGCGTCTACCGGCGGGGACGCTCGGTCGCCAACCGCTATCTCGTTCTCTACACGTTTCCGCGGGACGGGAGCGAGCCGGCCCGGATCGGCCTGTCGGTTGGCCGCAAGGTCGGCGGCGCGGTCGAGCGAAACCAGGTCAAGCGACTGCTGCGGGAGGCCTGCGCGCAACGCGCCGACGCCCTGCCCACGGGCTATGACATCGTCCTTGTCGCCCGCGCCGACGCTCACGCGCTTGCAAGCGAGCGAGGATTAGAGGGGATCGCCGCCGCGCTCGAGGAGCTGCTCGCCAAGACTCCGACCGGCGAGGCGGCGTCGTGAGCCGCCGGTACCTTCGCGAGCTCGCGGCGGCTCCCCTGGTCGCCTGGCACGCCGTGGTCTCACCGCTGATCGCACCGCGTTGCCGTTATGAGCCGAGCTGCTCGCGCTACGCCGCACAGGCGATCCACGAGTTCGGCATACTGCGCGGGGTGGTGCTCGCAGCCTGGCGGCTCTTGCGCTGCAATCCGTTCAGCCGCGGGGGTTTTGACCCGCCGAGCGCGCAGCGCCTGTTCGTCGCGCACACGCACGAGCCCGTAGCTGACCCGAACCGCCGACCATGATCCTCGCGAACATCATCGAGAGCGCCTTTGGACCGCTGATCACGGTCTTCAAGGCCGTCATGGTCGAGGCACACACGATCGTCGGTGGCAGCTGGGGGTGGGCGATCATCGGCCTGACCGTCGTCATCCGCCTGCTGACCCTGCCCTTGATGATCACACAGTTCCGCAACATGGCGAAGCTGCAATTGCACGCCCCGGAGCTGAAGAAGATCCAGCAGAAATACAAAGACGACCGGGCGCGCCAGAGCGAAGAGACGATGAAGTACTACCGCGAGAACGGGGTCAACCCGTTCGGCGGCTGCCTCCCGTTGCTGATCCAGTTCCCGGTCCTGATCTCGCTGTTCTACATGCTGCGCACGGACCTCAAGCAGAAGATCTGCGGACCGGCGATCAAGGCGGCCCACATCACGACAACGAAGCTAGCGAGCATCGGCTGCAGCTCGCTGCCGGGAGCACACAACTCCGCCAGCTTCCTCTTCGTCCACGACATCACGGTCAAGGCGACCGGCATCTCCCTGATCGTGCTCGTCGTCCTCTATGTCTCGACGATGCTCGCGACGTCGTATTTCTCAACCGCGCAGATGCAGGGCAACCAGCGCTGGATGTTCCTGCTCCTGCCGGTGTTCTTCACGATCATCATCATCCGCTACCCCGCGGGGCTGCTTCTCTACTGGGTCGTGTCGAACATGACCCAGCTCCCGCTCCAGTGGTATGCCCGCCGACAGGTGAAGGCCCCCCCAGTGCCCCTCGACGCGGCGGTCAAGGGCAATGGCGCGCCTCCCGCCGCCGAGGCCCGCCGCGCCGTCAGCCAGGCGCGACCGACGCGCACGGCACCCCCACCACCGTCGCCGCGCAAGCGCAAGAAGCGGTCCGGGCGCCGGCGCTGAGCCCACGAGGATGCAAGACGACCAGCTGAGTCCCGCCGAGGTGCTCCGCGAGCTACTCGACACGCTGGTTGAGGTGTTTGCGCTTGACGCTACGGTCCTAGTCGAGGAGGACTCCGAGATCCTCCGGGGATCGGTGCAAGGAGACGACGTCGAGCCACTGATCGGCGATCGCGGCAGCGTCATCGACGCTGTCCAGCACCTCGCGCAGCGAATCGTGCTCCGCGGAGGCGAGGAATTTCGGGTTGTCGTGGATGCGGGTGGCTATCGCGCGCGCCGCGAGAGCGAGCTGCGCGCAGAGGCCGATCAGGCCGCGGACGCGGCCGTCGCCGATGGTCGGGAGGTCACGCTGTCGCCGATGCCTGCGGCGGAGCGCCGCTTTGTCCACGAGCATTTGCGCGATCGCGGGGACGTCGGCACCCACAGTGAAGGCGACGAGCCTCGGCGACGGCTCGTGGTCGCGCCGCTCTGAACGTGGTCCGCGGCTGTTTCACCGTACAGTAAAACGTGAAACGTCACTGTTTCACCGTCTAGTAAAACGTGAAACGCAGCCCGCATGCGAAACTCGCCCCCGTGTCTGAGCTGACGCAGTTCGAGGCCGGCGTGGTCGTCGGGGTCTTGTTGGGCGAGGGGTCCTTTGGCGGCGACGGCAAGCAGCCCCAGATCACGCTGCGGATGCACGTCCGCCACGAATCCCTGTTTCGGTGGCTCGTCG
>DATNKN010000084.1:0-3927 GCA_035603375.1 Solirubrobacteraceae bacterium | reverse complement strand
CCACACCCGCCGTCACCGCGACGAGCACCGTAACGATCACGATCGTGCCCTCGTTCGGGACCGGCGCGAAGTTGATCGCGAGGATCACGGCCGCGACCGCGAGCACCGATAGCACTCCGCCGAGGTTGTCCACCAGGCCCGTCGTCTCGTTGACGTGGGCAGGCACATAGCGCCATGCCCCATACAGCGCAACGAAAGCGAGTGGCAGCGTAATGAAGAACACCGACCCCCAGTGAAACTGAGTGAGCAATGCGCCCGCGAGCAGCGGCCCCAGCGCCGAGATGGCTCCGCCGAGGCCGGACCATAGGGCTATCGAGCGCGTGCGCGCAGGGCCCGACCACAGTGCTGTGATCAGAGCGAGCGTGGTCGGGAAGGCCATGCCTGCCGCCAAGCCGCCCAGCAGGCGCGCGATGAATAGCACCGTTATCGACGGCGCCAGTGCCGCCAGCAGCGCGGCGGGGATCGCCAGCGTCGTGCCGAGCATCAGCATCAGCTTGCGCCCGTAGCGATCGCCGAGCGCACCGAGGTAGAGCACCGAGGCGGCCAGCCCGAGCGAGAAGCCGACGGCGATCAGGTCCAGGCCGGTCTGCGAGGCGTCGAACGCCTTGCCGATGTCGGGCAGCGCCACGTTGGCGACCGACAGGTTGAGGTTCGCCACGGCTGCCACGGCGATCAGCGCGGCCAGCACCGCCTTTGGGTTTTGCGGAGAAGTCGAGGGGTCTGCGTCCGCTGCGCTCGACGTTGCTGTTCCAGCCGCTACGGCATCGGCGGTCGGGTCGCCGTCAGGCGTCGTCATCGCGGTGACCGCTCCGCCACGATCAGTCGTCCACTGCCGGCGGCCTCGCCGCCGGGATCCCTGCCGCCTGGCCCGCGCAGGATGTAGGCGATGCCCACCGCGATCAGCGCTCCCGCCAGCGGGCCGACGACGTAGACCCAGTAGTGCGCGAAGTTGCCGAGCACGAGGTCCGGTCCGAACGAGCGCGCCGGGTTCATCGACGCGCCGCTGATCGGGCTCGACCACAGGCCGGCGAGCACGATGTAGCCGCCTACTCCAAGCGCCGACAGGGCCCCCACGTTCTGTGCGCTGGACGCCGTGCCGAGGATCGTGCTCACCAGCCCGGCCGTCAGTACCAGCTCGATCAGCATCGCCTGCCAGTTGGCGATGCCCGGCCCTGGCACGGTGGCGCCGAGCTGGCCGACCTTGCCGAACACCGCCCACAGGAACACGCACGCGAGGGTGGCGCCGATCAGCTGCACGACGATGTAGCCGAGCGCGCGCTTCCACGGAAAGTCGCGGCGTAGTCCAAAGGCGAGGGTGACGACTGGGTTCAGGTGGGCGCCGGAGATCGCGCCCATGAACAGGATGATCGCCATCACGGTCAGCCCTGGGGCGGTGACGGCGGCGGTGCGGCTGATCTGCCCGTGACTCACGGCTGTCACGACGCCCGCGCCGGCGCCGGCCATCACGAGCAGGAACGTGCCGAGCAGCTCCGAGAACAATCGTCGCCACTCGAGGCTCGGGTCGTCCATGTCGGCACGGTCGGGGCTCTCGAGTGTCAGCAGCGCGTCTCGCAGACGGGCTATCTCAGTGCGTCTGAGCCGCTCCTCCCCGATGGAGGGCGGCTGGGTGGGCCGCTCGTCCGGCTCCGTCGGGGGCGTCGAACCGGGCTCCGTCGGGGGCGTCAACTCGGGCTCCCGTGGGGCGATCGGCTCCGGCTCCGACCGGGGCGTAGATCCGACTCCGTTGGGCACCGTTCCGTTATGGCGACCACTTCCCCTTGCCGTAGCGCGCCAGCTCCAGTCGTGCCACCACGCCTCGGTGCACCTCGTCGGGACCGTCGGCCAGACGCAGCGCGCGTGCGGCGGTCCACGCACCGGCGAGCGGCACGTCGTTCGATAGTCCTGCGCCCCCGTGCAGCTGCATCGACATGTCAACTACCCGCTGCGCCATGTTTGGAGTCGCCACCTTGATCTGCGACACTGCGCCGATCGCCTCGGGGGCTTTCCGGTCAACTAGCCAGGCGGCGTGGAGCACGTGCAGGCGCGCCTGATCGATTGCGATGCGCGCGTCGGCGATTCGCTCGCGGTTGCCACCGAGGTTGGCCAGCGGCTTGCCAAACGCTACGCGCTCGGTTGCACGCGTGCACGCCAGCTCCAGCGCCAGCTCGGCGAGCCCGATTAGCCGCATGCAGTGGTGGATGCGACCTGGGCCGAGTCGCGCCTGGGCGATCGCGAATGCCTGTCCTGCCCCGCCGATGATCGCGTTCGCGGGTAGCCGCACGTCTGTGAACGACACTTCGCCGTGGCCGCCCGGAGCGTCGAGGAAGCCCATCGCCTCCAGCATCCGCTCCACTTTGACGCCGGGCGTGTCGCGCGGGATGAGCACCATCGAGTGCTGGTGGTAGCGGTCCGCATCGGGGTCTGTGAGCCCCATGAAGATGATCGCCTCACAGTTGGGATGCCCCACGCCGGTGCTCCACCACTTGCGCCCGTTCACCACGACCTCATCGCCCTCGAGCGTCGCGGTCGCCTGCATGTTGGTTGCGTCAGAGGAGGCGACCTCGGGCTCGGTCATGCAGAACGCCGAGCGGATGTTTCCCTCAAGCAGCGGGTCGAGCCACTGCCGCTTCTGTTCCTCGGAGCCGAAGTGCCACAGCACCTCCATGTTGCCGGTGTCGGGCGCGTTGCAGTTGCACACCTCGGAGCAGATCAGCGAGCGGCCCATGCGCTCAGCCAGCGGGGCGTATTCGACGTTCGACAGGCCGGCGCCCCGCTGCTCGTCGGGCAGGAACAGGTTCCACAGGCCTTCCTGCTTAGCGAGTTCCTTCAGCTCCTCGATTGCTGGCAGCACCACCCAGGGGTCCTCGCGGGAGAGCAGCTCGCGCATATACGGCTCCTCGCGCGGCCCCACCTCCTGCTCCTGAAAGGCAGTCAGGCGCTCCAGCAGCTCAGTTGTGCGCGGGGAGTGCTCGAAGTCCATGTGTATCTCCTGGCTGATGGCGGTGGCGCCGTGACGAGACGGGTACGACCCTATCCCCAAAACAATCCCACCGTCGACGCGCCGCGCGCCAGTGTCCCCGCCGCGAGCGGCCTGACACACTGACTGCACACAACCCGAAGCGAGGAGCCCGCAAATGGATGTCGTCAATCACCAGTTCCGTCTCGCCTCGCGTCCGCGGGGCATGGTCGGGCGCGAGAACTTCGACTACATAGAAGAGTCCGTCCCGGCGCTCGAGGAGGGGCAGTCCCTCGTGGAGGTCCTCTACATCTCCCTCGACCCCGCGATGCGCGGTTGGATGTCCGAGGGGCGCTCCTACATCCCGCCTGTTGAGATCGGTGAAGTCATGCGTGCGGGCACGGTCGGGCGGATCGTGGAGACACGCGGGCAGAAGTTCGCCGTCGGCGACCACGTCTCGGGTTGGCTGGGGGTGCAGAGCCACGCGGTGTGCGACGAGAACAGCGTATTCAAGGTCGATGTCGACAGGGCCCCGCTGCCCACCTACCTCGGTGCGCTTGGGATGCCCGGCATGACCGCCTACTTCGGCCTGCTCGATGTCGGCGCGCCCAAAGAGGGTGAGACTGTCGTCGTCTCCGGCGCCGCCGGCGCCGTCGGCAGCGTCGTCGGGCAAGTCGCGCGCCTGAAGGGCTGTCGAGTGGTCGGCATCGCCGGCGGCCCCGAGAAGTGCGAGTGGATCGTTGGCGAGCTGGGCTTTGACGCCGCCATCGACTACAAGAGCGAGGACGTCGCCGCGGCGCTTCGCGAACAGTGCCCCGAGGGCGTCGACGTCTACTTCGACAACGTCGGCGGCGAGATCCTCGACGCCGCGCTGACGCGCTTGGCGCGCCACGCGCGGATCGTCATCTGCGGCGCCGTCTCGCAGTACAACGCAACCGAAGCGGTGCGCGGGCCGTCGAACTACCTAGCGC
>DATNKN010000047.1:0-3603 GCA_035603375.1 Solirubrobacteraceae bacterium | reverse complement strand
AAATCCTGGGCGAGCTGGGACTCGAACTGAAGCCCGCGAAGACTAGGATCGTGCATCTGCGGGTCGGAGGCGGGGAGCTTCAGTTCCTCGGCTTCTCTCACCGTATGAGAAGCGGCCGGTCGCGCTCGGGGGAAAGATTCGTCTTCATGCTCCGTACTCCCTCGCCGCAGGCCGTGCGTCGTGCCCGTCATCGCGCGCGTGAGATCACCGCGCGTAGACGGCTGCGGCTGCCGGTGGAGCAGGCCGTGCAGGAACTCAACTGGTTCCTGCGTGGCTGGGGCGGCTACTTCCGTTATGGGAACTCTAACCGCGACTTTCACCGGGTCACGCTTCACGCACAAGAACGGCTCGCCATGTTCATAGCCAAGCGGCATAAGCGCGGGCGCTCCTACGCCCGCTGGCTGCTGGCCAAGGGCGTGCCGGCACGCGTGGGGCTGATCGACCTGCACGGAACCGTGATCGCACCGCGGCCGAACAGGCCGTGGAGGGGAACGCCGAATGCCTCCCGGTGAAGAACGTCGGAGAGCCGTGTGCGAGAGAACCGCACGCACGGTTCGAGGTGGCGGCGGGAGGCGCTCCCAGCCAGTCGGCAATGCCGCGCGGCCAGGGGGTACCTCTCGCCGACCCTACTCGGGGGAACCATGCCGCGCTCCAAAGCCAGAGGGCACGATCGGCTGGCGACGACTGCGGCCCGGGACCGAGGCGCCGCTGGCGAATCGACTTGAGATCCGTCGCGGATCGAGCTAGTTGTTGTCGGCGACCAACAAAATCATTGTGGCCGGACGGGTGCTTGAGACACCCGCCCGACCCGTAGCGCCGAAGAGCAAGCCTTCGATGCCACTGGATCACCGTAGCCATCTACGGGGACGGTCCACCCGTGCTCGCCGCGCGCGTCTTCGGTGCCCGAAAGGAGAGACGCGATGCCCGCAGCAGGAAGAAAGCAAGGAGAGAGGCCCGACGACCGTGCGCCCCGAGAAGGATCGACGGCGTGCGAGCTGCGCCCGTTTGCGCACCCGGTGAGCGACGCGCTGGTGCTCGCGGCGGCTGAGCGCGCAGAACGCCACAAGCCCAGGGGCGGCCCTGGTGTGATGCTGGGAGACGTGTTCGCGCACATGGGCTTCATCTACAACGGGGCGGCCACCCGACAGCTACGTCCTCGCCTCGACGGGCTCCTGTCGGCCGGTGCGCTGGAGCAGACCCGCCGCCACGGGATCAAGCTGTGGGTGCTGACGAGCACTGGCCGGCGGCGGCTGGCGCAGGCGCGTCGCAAGGGCGAGGCGGCGGAGTTGCCGGAGTCCCCGCAGCATCGCAAGTGGCGCCACTCGCGCACAACGGCCGGTGAGCAAATCGAGGGATACCGCGAGGAGTTGCGCGCCCTGATCGACGAGGCCGGCGCTCTACTCGGCGCCGGTACGCAGGCGCACTCGGATTGGTGGTTCTGTCTCGCCAAGCGCCTCCCGGTGCCGGCCACGAACATCGGGGCGGCGATCTATTGCTTGATGGAGTGGCCCGAGCCTGACGACGCTCGGTCGGACATCGACGACTACATCGACCCTGGCGACAGCAACCTCGACCCGGAGGAGCGAGCGCGTCGGCGCTCCCTGCGCACCGGCCGACGCCACGTCATCCGGGGAGAGATCGTATGAGCACCGGGCGCATGGCTGCGAGCGCGGGTCGCCGTGGATTGTGTTCAACGTGTTAAGGACGCGGGCGTGGACTGGACTTCAGCTCGAGTTGGAGCTACACCACCCGGTCCATTTATGTCGCGACCGCCAGCCACCACCCAAACGGCGCCCCATCCTCCGGGCTTTCGTTGCCGTCGTGGGCTTGCCGTTCGGTCGTTCCCGAACGGCAAGATCGACCGAGCGGTTTCTGGCTTGATCGTGGGAGATTCGCGGTGCCAGCGCGCACCCGAGTCTCTACCCCTGATGTCCCTCGTGACTTCTTCTTTGTCGCTTGCGCTGTGCTCACCATTGTCTCGATACCGGGAGGTCTTCTCTTGAGTTCGTCTTCTCGTTCTGCTTCTTCTGACCGGGATCGTGTCGTCCGGCCTCGTCGTCGTCCTGGTCCCAATTGCGTCGCGCTGGCCAACGTCGACCGTCGCGTTCTCGCTGTTCTGTGCGAGCACCGGGTGGTGCGTCAGGATCAGCTTCAGCGCCTGTTCCCCGATGTCCCGCCGCGTACGCTGCGCTACCGCACACGCCGCCTGCATGATCTCGGCTTGGTAGGCCGCTGCCGCCCGTATCGGGAGCGGGGCTCGGCGCCGAACCATCACTGGCCGACCCGGCGGGCGGACTGCGTAATGAACGGCGACCCGGTCCCGCGTGGCGGCGAGCGCCACCAGCCCAACCCGCTCTTTCTCGCGCACGCCGCCGCGCTCACGGAGCTGTACGTCACGCTCGCCGTCGAGGCACCCGCCGTCGGGCTCTCTCTCTTCGACTACCGCCGGGAGGCGACCGCCCGTGAGTCGTTCAAGCATCTCGGTAAGCAGCGTGCGCTCGCGCCGGACGCGATGGTGATCCTCCTCGATGAGCAGGAGCGCAAGCTCGGCGCGTTCGTTGAGGTTGACCTCGGCACGATGTCTCACGCCCGGCTGCGCCAGAAGGCCGACCTCTATGCCGCCTACACGGCCGCGGATGCGTGGCGCGACCAGCACCTGTTCCTGCCGGCGTTGCTCTTCCTCACCACGACCGAGGTCCGCGCGCGGCGATTCCTGGCCGCGCTCCAGAGCACGCTCGCTCACAGCCGCCGTGGATATAGCCGCCGCACTCTCATCGCGGGTGCGGGCGCGCTCGCCCTTGAGCCATGTCTGCTACTCGACGGACCATGCCTGGCTCACCTCGAAAGCGAAGAGCTACTGTCGCTAGAAGACGTGCTCGAGGCGGCACGCGCACCGTACGAGCAGACGCAGCGCGCCAACCGGAAGCGCAGAGAATCTCAGGATCGAAAGCGCGCACAGCTACGCGAGGATCCGGCAGCCGCGCGCGCGGCGCTTCGCCGCTTCCAGGACTCGCGCAGCTTCTACCTGGAGGAACTCGGTGCCGCAGCCCTTCAGGCGATAGAGATCCTGACCGCCTCCACCGACGATCCGTGCCCGCAGGAGCATGGCGCGCTGCGAGCGCTCGTGAGCGACTTGGAAGATGTACTCGCCCAGCCGGGCTTCCTCCAGCCGCCGTCACCGGCCGCCGAGACCAAGCGGGCCGTGGCTCTGCTCGCGGACTTCTACCGCGAGCGCCAGCAGAGGCTGGTCGAGGAGCTTGCTGCCCACTACGGCGACGGACCAAGCGTTCGCCGCGCACGTAAGACTCTCCACGCGGGCGAGCTGCTCGACCACTTCAGCGTCGCCCGGCTACCCAGCGCGGCAAAGGACGATGCCGCCTCCCGCGAGGAGCAGCACCATCGGCGACTCGCTTACCTGGAGTGGCGCGAGGCCGCAGCACGCGCGATGGTCCGCAAGACCGGGCCGCTCGGGCGGCTCGCCCACTCCCGTGATGAGTTCTACCCCCAGATCGACCGCGAGCAGCTACGGGTCTGCGAGGCGTGTCGGGAGATCGTCTACCCCAAGATCGACCCTGCCCCAACCGATGTCGCCGAACTGCAGGC
>DATNKN010000032.1:0-2589 GCA_035603375.1 Solirubrobacteraceae bacterium | reverse complement strand
CTGCTCAGCGGGACAACGGTCGGCTGGGCTTCGCCGTCGGCACCGGCCGGTGCGAACCCGCGTGAGGTGTGCCCTACCCTTGGTCGGATGCGACGGGGACGTCATCTGACTACGAATCAGATGCCTAATCGCCGCTATGCTTAGGTGGTCTCACCACGCCTCCCTGCAAAACCGCAGGTAGACAACTCAAAACCGGCGCTCGTAGCTCAACGGATAGAGCATCTGACTACGGATCAGAAGGTTGGGGGTTCGAGTCCCTCCGAGCGCGCCACACATCCGCAGGTCAGGGTCATGAATCACGGGTGATCGACCCTCTTGGCCCTGTCATAGGGCTCGTCTTCTCACAGCGCTAGGCGATCTTGTGGATCTTGGCCAGCGCGGCTCGCGGCCACCGCGTCTAGGGCGGCCCTTCGGGCCGTCGCATGCGATCGGCTGCGCCGACCCTAGACACAGCGCCCACTCACAAGGATTCGGCGCCTGCGAGGAGGACGGGGGGGCCAATAGGAACGTAGGCGGCAGCGTTACACGGCATCGTGCGGAGGCCAGGGCGGACCCTCTCGCAGAGCGTTGAGGAACGCCACTCCGGATTGTCTCCCGCTCGGGTGCTGGTCGTCGCGACTCCAGCGGTGCGCTGCGATCATCGCCAGTACGATCCCCCGGAACTCGCCGACCAGTGCCTGGTCCGCGTCCGGATAGCGCTCGCTGACCTCTTTGGGGACCCAAGCAAGGTCGAATTCGACGGGGCCATGGACAGAATCCTCGAAGTCCATGAAAAGCGGCCCGTTCTTCGTGTTGAGCACGTTCCCCGGGTGCGGCTCGCCGTGCAGGATCTGCTCGGCCGCGCGCCGGTTGACAATCGTTTCGCTCAGATCTCGCAGCGTGTTGGCGAGAAGCGCCCGATCGGTCTCGGCGAGATCGGGAGTGACGTCACGGCTCGCAACGTCTTGTTGAGTCGCCGCCACGCGATCCATGAAGTGCGGCGTCGGGACGTCGATCTGCCGCAGGCCGGCATGAAGACACTCGAGCACCTGCGCGTAGTCGGCCGACGGAAGCGTTCGGCGAACAGGTGCAAAGTAGGTCCACATGGTGATTGCAAAGCCATCTTGCACAAAGACGCGTGGCTCGACTCGAGGGTCGAGTCCAGCAACCGGGCTGTCGTTCTCTGCGAGCCGTTTCACAACTTCAACTTCCGTCGCCAACCTCGCTTGATACGCCTCCCCGCTGAGCCAACTCGCCCTGGCAGTCACGGGTGCCAGAGCCTCTGGAGGCGTGACCCGCGCAACGACATCGCACGGCATCAGGCGGACGACAAGGCGGTTGGAGTCGTTGAGAACGACCGTGGCGTCGACCGGCAAGTCGAACGTCGAGGCGGTCGACCTCGCTGCAGCCACCGCACGCTGCGCTACCGATGCTTGCACCTCCGTGTGCCCTCCTCCACGCGGGACCCGCACGGCGGCATAACGCGCCCCCGCCGGTTGTATGCATCGCGTCGATCTCGAGACCTGCCTGGTCTCCGCCGCCAGTTCCCGCTCCTTGCGCCGCCTCCTCATATTGGCGGCACCGGCGACGGCGGCTCGAGTGGGATCGGCGGCGGCTCTGGCTGCCCGAATGCTGCCTCGGCCGCAGACATGCCGCCGTAGTCGGTCGCAAGGTTGGCGTAGATCGAGTAGATCAGTGTGATGAAGATGCCGAGCTTGACCCACAGCGTGGGCGTGAAGAAGAACAGGCAGCAGATCAGCGGGAAGTTGATCAGCCAGTAGATCGCGCCCCACATGTGGACCTTGTACTGGGTGTACGGGTTGGTGGACAGATCTTTCAGGAGCAGGTTCATCCAGCCGTGCCGCATGTGCACCGGCGCGTGCGCGGCGTGCAGCCGGGCGACGTCGGCGCGCAATTGGCGCACCTCGGCGGTGAGGGACTCGATCTCAGTCATAACACCAGTATCAGGGCGAACACGCCGGTGGGCACGCATCAGCGGCGCCACCCATTCCATGCACCATCCGCGAGACGGCGGCCGTAGAGACTCCGGCCGTGCGCCACGTCGTACAGCGTGCATACCGCCGGTTGCCCATAGGGTGGACGATAGGCTCTATGGCACGCGGCTCAGCGTGCCTTGCCAACGATCCAATCGGAGGAGGGCACCCGCTTATGAGCGAGTCCCCAACGACGGAAGCTACGTCACAGCTGGCCGACGGGACGGCCGCGGGCAACTGGGTACTCGACCCAGAAGGGTCACGCGCCGAATTCCGCGTTAAGCACTTCTGGGGCGCCATCACCGTGCGCGGCACGCTGGAGCGCATGACCGGCGAGGCAACCATCGGCCCGGATGGCAGCGTGGCGGGACGGATCAGCTTCGACGCTGAATCGCTCAACACCAAGAACAAGCAGCGCGACAAGCACTTGCGCTCGGCAGACTTCTTTCACGTTGAGAAGCACCCGCAGGCCGTCCTGACCATAACCTCGGCACACCCGGCAGGACCAGCCGACTTGGCGTGCGAGGGCACCTTCGAAGCGGCCGGACATGCCAGGCCGGTGACCTTCACCGCGCACGTCCAGGAGGCGACCGCTCAGGCCGTCGTGCTCACCGCC
>DATNKN010000017.1:0-2773 GCA_035603375.1 Solirubrobacteraceae bacterium | reverse complement strand
ACGCTCACGATCACCGTGGTCGTATCGGAGCCTGTGGGGGAGGAGCCGGTCGAGCCGTTGTTGGCGCCTTCCTTCCCCGCTCCCGGGCCTTCGGTGTTGTCGGTTTCTTTTGTCGTTTCTTTGTCTTCTGAATCGCTGCCTTCTTGGCCTGCTCCGCCTTCTTTGCCCGATTTGCCTTCTGGACTATTCAGCAGGCCAAGAGTGACCGCGTCGAGTCCGTCGAGCACCCCCAGCGTCTTGCCATCGGTCAGGGGAGTCGTCAGTGCTGTGGCGGTTTCGGGGAGTTCCGTTGTGTTGGTGTCGAGTTCTTTGTCGAGCGTCGCCGGGGTCATCCCGAGCTTGCTCGCCAGTTCGCCGACCGTCGTCTTGTCGAAGGGTTCGCCGGTCAGCGTGGTGTTGAGCAGCGGTTCCAGGTCAAGCGAGGCAAATAGCTGAGTCAGCAGCTGTTCGGGAGTGCCGTCCGAGCTCAAGGCCTTGTCGAGCAGTTCGCTTGGGTGCAGCGAGCCGAGTGCTTCAGTGAGCTGTGTCGTCAGGCTCTTGCCTTTGAGCAGGGTGGGCAGTTCGAGCAGTTCTTGCAGCGATAGCAGACTGCCGAGCTCGGTTTCCAAAGTGGGCACCGTTTCTGTGGAGTCGAGCAATTCTCCAACCGTTGCGTTCTTGTTTGTCAGGCCTTCCACGACCTTGCTCAGCGCTTCTTTCAACTTGCCGGCTGGCAGCGTACTGAGGCCGGGCAGTTTTGAGAGAGCTTCGGCCAGCTCGGTCGCGTTCAGCCCGCTGAGCGGGATCCCGGCGAGCAGTTTTTCGACTTCGCCGGCAGGCAGTGCCGAGACGGGATTGGTCAGTGTGGTACTGGGCGTTGGCGGGCTTGCTGTCGCCGGCGTGGTGGGTAGGGCGGCCAGAAGTGCGACAAGCGACGCCGACAGCATCGCGATGGTCAGCCGACGAGCTGATCGGTGCCGTACCGCGGAACACCGATGGGATTGCGCGTGCATTGGTGGTTACCTCCTCCGTGGAGACTACGTACATGTACGTAACCGACAACGCTTGACAATTAGTTCAACAAAACAAAACTCTCTCGAACGAACGTCTAGTCCAATTAATCAAATGCTTTTGGCCACAGATCTGTCGGTTGAGCATTTGGACGAATGATGGAGCAGCTCCCGTCCGTGGACACAAGTCGGTAAGGGCGGTTGGGCGCCAGCCACGGTGCGCGTGGAGTGTGGATGGGGCGCTGCGGACGCCGTTCGCCGCGGCGCCCGGGGCGACGAACGTCGCGTACAGCCGTCGCCGAGCGGCGAGAGGGTCGCGGGTCTGGTGCACAGCGGTCGCCGAGCCGCGAGAGGACCGCTGGGGCGGTGCTCCGGGCAGCCGAGCGACGGGTGCTCTATGGCGTTTCGCGCTCGGCGGGCCGCGCTTCGGCGGAGCGTCTTGCGTGCAGCTCCATCAGCTCCAGCTGCATGTTGCGCGGGCGCTCGCCCGGGCCCGGTGCTTGGCGGCGCCACGTGCCGTCGGCCTGCAGTTCCCACGAGCTTTGGTTGTCGGCAAAAGCGCGTTCGAGCGTGTCCATCAGCTCGGCGCGCAGGTCCGCCGACTCGATCGGCGCGGCAAGCTCGACACGGTGGTCGAGGTTGCGCGGCATCAGGTCTGCCGAGGCGATATACACGGTGCGCTCGCCATCTCGCTCAAATGTGTACACGCGCGAGTGCTCCAGCAGTCGTCCCACGACCGACACCACCCTGATGTTCTCCGAGATGCCGGGAATGCCAGGGCGCAGGCAGCAGATGCCGCGCACGTTCAAATCGACCCGCACGCCGGCCAGCGACGCGCGATACAGCGCGCGAATGCAGTGGCCGTCCACGAGCGCGTTCATCTTCATCGCGATCCGCCCCGGTGAGGCGGTTGAGTGGGCGGCGATGGTCGCCTCGATCTGGGCGATCAGCCCCTCGCGCAGGTGCGCCGGGGCGATCAGCGCCTTGCGATAGCCGGCCGGGCGCCCATAGCCGGTGAGATTGTTGAACATGTCGGTTACGTCGGCGCCGATCTCCTCGTCGATCGTGAACAGGCCGAAGTCGGTGTACAGGCGCGCGGTTGCCGAGTGATAGTTGCCGGTGCCGACGTGCACGTAGTTGCGCACCCCATCGCCCTCCCGGCGCACCACCAACACGCACTTGGCGTGGGTCTTTAGGGCGGGCTGCCCATACACCACGTGCACGCCCGCCTCCTCCAGGGCCTTGGCCCAGTGGATGTTCATGCGCTCGTCAAAGCGCGCCGTCAGCTCGACCAGGGCTACCGCCTGCTTGCCTCGCTCCGAGGCCGCGATCAGCGCCGGCACCAGCGGCGAGTCGTCGCTCGTGCGATACACCGTCTGCTTGATCGCGAGCACGTTCGGGTCCGACACCGCCTGCTCCACGAAGCGCTCCACCGAGGTGGCAAACGAATCGTAGGGGTGGTGCACGAGCACGTCGCCTTCGCGCATCGTCGCGAACATGTCCGGCCGCTCGCCCTCGTGGCGCAACAGCCGGGGGTGGGTCACCGGCGTGTAGGGCGCATTACGCAGCTCCGGCATCCCGGGCAGCTTCACGATCTGCCACAGCGCGCCCATGTCGAGCAGCCCATCGACCGGGTAGACCTCGTCCTCTTGCACCCCCTGCAGCGCCGCCAGCTCTTCGCGCAGGCGCTCGGAGCAGCCGGTGCCGACCTCGACGCGCACGACCTCGCCGAAGCGCCGGCGGCGCAGCTCGTCCTCGACCGCCTGGAGCAGGTCGGCGGCGTC
>DATNKN010000016.1:0-6892 GCA_035603375.1 Solirubrobacteraceae bacterium | reverse complement strand
CCGACGTCGTCGACCTGATCGTGCCGCGCGGTGGCGATGGCCTGAAGGCCGCGCTGAAGGCGGTTGCGACCGTGCCGGTCATCTACGCCGCGTCCGGCAACTGTCACATCTACCTCGACGCGTCCGCCGACGCGCAGGTGGCGGTGCCGATCGTGCTCAACGCCAAGACGCAGCGTCCCGGCGTGTGCAATGCGGTCGAGACGGTGCTCGTGCATCGGCTGGTCATCGCGACAGTTCTCGAGCCCTTGCTGGTCGCGCTCACCGAGGCCGCCGTCACGGTGCGTGGCGACGAGGCGACGCTCGATTGTGCCGAGCGGCTTGCCGCGAAACTTGAAGGGGAAGACAAGCACGAACTTGCGCAGGCCATCCGACATTCGGTCGAGCCGGCCACCGAGCAGGACTGGGACACCGAGTACCTCGCGCCGGTGCTCGCCGTCGGCGTCGTCGACTCGCTCGAGCAGGCGATCGAGCACATCGCCCGCCATGGCTCGGGTCACTCCGAGGCGATCGTCACCAAAGACACCGCCAGCGCGCGCGCCTTCCAGCTCGGCGTGGACGCCGCCTGCGTGTATGTCAACGCCTCCACGCGCTTCACCGACGGGGGCGAGTTCGGGATGGGCGCGGAGATCGGCAACTCCACACAAAAGCTCCACGCGCGCGGCCCGATCGGCTTGCGCGAGCTGTGCACGTTCAAGTATCTGGTCGAGGGCAGCGGCCACGTCCGCGCGTGATGGCGTGACGCAAGCCGACGGTGAGGACACCGAGCCGATGCGTCGTGCTGCCGAGCGTGAGAGCGCCGAGCCGGCGTGGCGGGCAGTCGAGCGCATCGGCATCCTCGGGGGCATGTTCAACCCGCCCCACGTCGGCCACCTCGCACTCGCGCGAGCAGCCGCGCATGAGCTGGACCTCGGGCGAGTGCTGTTCACGCCGGTGCTCGTCCCGCCGCACAAGCCCGCCAGGTGGGACCCGGGCGCGGAGCATCGCCTTGCGATGTGCCGGCTGGCCGTGCGCGGACAGAAGCGTCTCGGGGTGTGCACGCTCGAGCTGGAGCGACCCGGGCCGTCCTACACAGTCGATACGCTGCGAGATATCCACGCTACCCATCCCAGCGCGGAGCTGACTCTGATTCTCGGCGCCGACATGGCTTGCACACTCGCTTCCTGGCGCGAGCCGCGCGAAATCCTTGGGCTCGCGTGCCTAGCTGTTGCCGAGCGCGAAGACACGCGTCGCAGCGAGGTTCTCAATGCGCTCGCCCCGCTGGATGCTGACGCGCACGTCGCCTTCGTGGGCATGCCGCGACTGGACGTCTCCTCCTCGCTGGTGCGTCGCCGCCTGACCGCCGGCGAGCCGATCGAGGAGCTGGTGGGCGCCGAGGTCGCCGCCTACATCGCCGAGCACGAGCTATACGGTCGCCAGCCCGCGTCGCGCGCCCAGGGAGCCGCGTCGTGAACTCCGAGGAGCTGCTCGCCGAGATCTGCCGCTACGCCGACGATAAGAAGGCCGGCGAGCCGGTCGAGCTGGACCTGCGCGGAGTGCTCGGCTACACCGACTGGTTTGCGATCTTCACCGGCAACACCGAGCGCCAAACCAAGGCCATCCACGACGGCATTCTCGAGGGTCTAAAGCATGAGCACGACCTGATCCCGCGTAGAGTCGAGGGACTCCCAAGGGCCGACTGGATCCTGATGGACTATCTCGACGTGGTCGTCCACATCTTCACGCCCGTCACGCGCGAGTTCTATCGCCTGGAGCAGCTGTGGGGCGAGGTGCCGGCGCGCAGCGCTGAGAGCGGTTGACCGACCTTTAGGTAAGTCTGGCGGGGGCGCCCCGTTCACCGCTTCTCCCGGTCGCCTACAGGCGAGCGGCGCCCAACCATCATGTCGCAATACCGCCAGACATTCGCTGCCAGGTAGGTAACACTGGGAGACGTGATCGAGGACTTCGAGCGTTGCTACCAAGCCGCCCAATCGCGCGACCCGCGCTTTGACGGGTGGTTCTTCACCGCCGTCACCTCCACCGGCATCTACTGCCGGCCGAGCTGTCCCGCGATGACGCCCAAGCGCGAGAACGTGCGCTTCTATCCCTCCGCCGCAGCGGCCCAGCAGGCCGGTTTTCGTGCCTGCAAGCGCTGCCGTCCCGACGCGGCACCCGGCTCTCCAGAGTGGGACGGGCGCGCGGATGTCGTCGCGCGGACGATGCGCCTGATCGGCGACGGCGTCGTGGATCGCGAGGGTGTGCCTGGTCTCGCCTCGCGAGTCGGCTACAGCGTGCGCCAACTGCAGCGGATGTTGAGCGCCGAGCTTGGAGCCGGCCCGATCGCGATCGCTCGTGCCCAACGCGCACAAACCGCACGCGTGCTGATCGAGACCAGCGCTCTGTCGATGGCAGAGGTCGCGTTCGCCGCCGGCTTCTCGAGCGTCCGTCAGTTCAACGACACGATCCGCACCGTGTTCGCGACTGCCCCCACGGAGTTGCGACACCGCGCGAGCAGGCGACGGGATGCCGGCAAGCACTCTCCCCGAGGTCGTCTCGCCGAGGAGATCTCGCACTCCAGCACGGGCGCGCCGGGCGCGATCCTGTTGCGACTCCCGTTCCGCAAGCCCCTGTGCCCCGACAACCTGTTCGGCCATCTTGCCGCCACCGCCGTGCCCGGAGTCGAGGAGGTCCGCGACGGCGCCTACCGGCGCACGTTGCGCTTGCCGCACGGTCCCGGCATCGTCGAGCTGACGCCCGCCGCCGATCATGTCGCTTGCCGGGCGATGCTGTCCGACCTGCGCGACCTCACGACCGCGATCGCGCGCTGCCGCTGGCTGCTCGACCTCGACGCGGACCCCGTCGCGATCGACGAGCTGCTCCGTGAGGACCCCGCGCTCGGTCCGGTCGTGGCAAGCGCCACCGGGCGCAGGGTGCCGCGCTGTGTCGATGGGCCGGAGATGGCTGTGCGAGCGGTGCTCGGGCAGCAGGTGTCGACCGCCGCCGCACGCACGCACGCCGCCCGCATCGTGGCCCAGCACGGTGAGGCCGTGAGCGACACGCACGGTGGGCTCACGCATCTCTTCCCAGTCCCCGAGGCGCTCGCTGAGGTGCGGTTGGCGATGCCCGCCACTCGCAAGCGCACGTTGGCTGCGCTCGTGGAGGCTCTGCGCTCGCAGCGCCTTTCGCTCGATCCCGGCTGTGACCGTGCGGAAGCTCTCGCGGTGCTCTCGGATCTATCCGGCTTCGGGCCGTGGACGATCGGAGTGATCGCGATGCGTGCCCTTGGCGATCCCGACGCCTTCCCGGTCGCGGACCTTGGGGTGCGCCGTGCGGCCGAAGCACTCGGTCTGCCTGCCGCGCCGGTGGCGCTCACCGCACGCGCCGAGCGCTGGCGACCGTGGCGCGCCTACGCGGTCCAGTACCTGTGGTCGGCCACACCCCATCCGATCAATCATTGGCCGCCGCCGTCCAGCGGCGAAACCGTCGAGCCAGTGCCGGTAGCAGCACTGGAGAAGGAGGCAGCGTGACACCAATAAGCACGACATCGCCCATAACCACCACTACGCTGATGGACAGTCCGATCGGCCCGCTCACAATCACCGCTGTCGGTGGAGTGCTCACCGGCGTGCATATGCACAAGCAGCGACACCTGCCGAAAATGCCGGCGGACTCCAAGCGCGACGATGCGGCACTCGCGCATGTCGTGGAGCAGCTCAGCGCGTATTTCGCCGGTGAGCGGCTCGACTTCGACCTAGCGATGGACATGCAGGGGACCGACTTCCAGCGGCGCGTGTGGGCGAGCCTGTGCGAGATTCCCTATGGCGAGACGATCAGCTACGGCGAGCTTGCACGCTGGGTTGGCAACCCGAAAGCCTCGCGTGCCGTCGGCCTTGCCAACGGGCGCAACCCGATCGCGATCATCGTCCCCTGCCACCGTGTGATCGGCGCCGACGGCAGCCTCACCGGCTATGGCGGTGGGCTCGAGCGCAAGGTGTGGCTGCTCGAGCACGAGGCCGCGCATCGGACCGTTCGTGCGGGAGACCAGGCTCGGTTGGAGCTACAACCCCAGGTCGCCTAGCGCGGCGCGGGCCGCACCCTGCCCGCACATCCCGTGCACGCCGCCGCCGGGGGGCGTCGAGGACGAGCACAGGTACACGCCCTGCAGAGGGGTGCGGTAGGGGCGTGCGCTGACGGTGGGGCGGAAGATCGTCTGGCGCAGCGTCGCCGCGCCCGCGTTGATGTCGCCGCCCACATAGTTGGGGTTGTGGCGCTCGGTTTCGGCCACCGTGGTGGCGCGCCGGGCCAGGATGCGTTCGCGAAACCCGGGAGCGAAGCGTTCGATCTGCGCCTCGATCCGCTCGCTCATGTCGCGCTCGGAGCCCGATGGCACATGGCAGTAGGCGTAGAAGGTGTGCTGTCCCCGCGGTGCCCGCGTCGGGTCCACCACGCAAGGTTGCACCGCGATGCAGAACGGATGCTCGCTGTGGCGCCCCGCGTTCACCTCGGCCTCGCTGCGCGCGATCTCCTCGAAGCTGCCGCCGACGTGGACCGTCGGCGTGGCGCGACACACCTCAGCCGCCCACGGCACCGGCCCGTCGAGCGCCCAGTCCATCTTGAACACGCCCGGCCCGTAGCGAAAGCGCCCGAGCGCGCGACGGTAGCGCACGGGCAGTCGCTCGCCTCCCAGCTTCTGCAGCTGCCGGGGTGCCACGTCGAGCAGCGTCACCCGCGAGCGGGGCAGCTCCTCGAAGCTCTCGATCCAATGCCCGGTGTGCAGCCGCACATCGTGTGCCGCAAGCTCGCTGCTCAGCGCGTCCACCACGCGCGCACTGCCGCCCCTTACGACCGGCCATCCGTAAGCGTGTGCGAGCACGCCCAGCAGCAGCCCGAACGCACCCGTGCCGGGGGCGCTCAGCGGTCGCATCGAATGCGCGCCCAGTCCGGCAAACAGCGCGCGTGCCGGCTCGGTGTCGAAGCGACGCGAGAGCGTCGCGGCCGGCAACAGCCCGGGCAGCCCGAAGCGAACCATTGCAAGCGGGTGCGGGGGAGGCGCGAGCAGCGGCCCCAACACCGACGGCACAATCTTCGCGACGTCGTCGTTCAGCGGCCCAAACATGCGACGGTAGGCCCTCGCATCGGGTCCGAGTGCCTGTGCGGTGTCCGCGACGGACGCCACCACGTGTGCGGCACGGCCGCCGTCCAGCGGATGGGCAAAAGCGACCTCGGGCGTCTCGAGCGTCACGTCGCTCAGTGCGGCTCCCTTGAAGAAAGGCGAGGCGGCGAGTAGCGGGTGAACCGCCGAGCACACGTCGTGGGTGAATCCGGGCAGCGTCAGCTGCTCGCTGCGACAGCCCCCGCCGAGCGTTTCCGCTCCCTCATACACCTCGACGGCAAGCCCCGCGCGGGCAAGCGTCAGCGCAGCCGCCAAGCCGTTCGGGCCCGAGCCGACGACGACGGCGTCAGGTGCGCCGCTCGTCGTTGCTGCTGCCAGCTTGCCGCTCACAACTCGAGCATCGCATCCTGGGCGGCGGGCGTAACCGTCGCCGCGTCGAAGCGGCGCGCAAGCTCGTCGAGCGCCGCGTCGGTGCGGTCGGGCCGGTGGTGAAACAACAGCACCTGTCGTGCACTCGTCCGCCGTCCCAGTGCCGCGGCGTAGTCGGCGGCAGCGTGCCCAAAGCGTGCTTCGGCGTCCAGCTCCTCGGGGGTGAGCAGTTGTGCGTCGTGTATGAGCACGTCGGTCTCGTGGGCAAGCTCGAGTGCCGCGGGGTGATATTCGCCGCAACCGTCCGGTCCCGATCCGAGAGAGGTGGGGCAGTGATCGGGCATGTAGGTGAGCGTCGAGTGCCCGTCGCTGACGCGATACCCGAAAGTCGTGCCGCCCTTGTGCGGGATCTCGCGTGCGAGAATCCTGAAGCCCTCGCTTTCCCACTCGCCGGCGCTCGCCGTGCCAAACGTCCACGCACCGCGCATCTGACTCGGCGTCATCGGGAAGTGCGGCGGGGACATCGCGCGCTCCAACACCGTCTCGGCGTCCCGGCCATCCTCTTGCACGGGCAGCAGTAGCGTCGCGCGCGTCCCATCATTGTCGCCCGCGGTGAAAAACGGCAGTCCCTGCACGTGATCCCAGTGCAGGTGGCTGAGCAGGATCGTGCCCCTGAACGGTTGCTCCGCGAGCAGTCGCGTTACCGATCTAATCCCAGTCCCCGCATCGAGGATCAGAGTCGGCGTGCGCGCGTCGTCGTGGGCGAGCGCAACACACGACGTGTGTCCGCCATAGCGGAGAAAGTCGGCACCCGGTGCGGGCGTCGAGCCCCGCACACCGCAGAGATGCACCCGCACGAACCGCTCAGCTCCGCGCGGACTCTTTGCGGCGCTGCCCCTCCCGACGGTGACCCTTTGACAGCTCGTGCAGCGCTCCGCGCTCGAGTTGCGATCCCTCGACCGCCGCCACCCTGCACGCGGTCACCGCTACCAGCGTCGAAGTCCTCACGCCCCCCTCCAGGTGCGCACGCTCGCCCAGCATCGCGCCCGGCCCGTACTCTGCCAGTCTCTCTCCATCATGCTCGACTCGCAATACCCCGTCGAGCAGCAAGAAAACCTCAGTGCCGGGCTCGCCCTGCCTGACGAGCGTGGTTCCGGCCTTCAGCTTCTCGATCCTCGGCTTGGCGGCGCCGCGCATCAGCTGCTCGGAGAGCCTGCGCTCCAGCGCGCTCTCCACGGCCGTCACGAGTGCCTTGGACTCCTGATCGCCCCATGGTGTGTGGCGGCCGAAAGACTTGCGATACCAGTCCTTGAAGTCGGCGAGCCCCGACTTGTGCGACAGCTCGCCGTCCCTGTCGTACACCCAGTGGCGCGGGAAGCGGCTGGCTCCCTCCATCACGCCCTCGGCGCGCCCGTCGGCGTGGATCGTGAGCGA
>DATNKN010000010.1:0-12983 GCA_035603375.1 Solirubrobacteraceae bacterium | reverse complement strand
CGCAGCCGCCGCTCCCGTCGCGGCCGCGCCGAGCCGACGGCGAGCGAGCCGCCCTCGCGCACGCCGGCGCCAGCGCTTGAGGAGGGGGAGTCCTGGAGTCCCGAGCGTCACCGTGTCATTTCCGGCGAGGACGTGCTTGAGCTGTTGCCGGCGCTTGCTGGCCGTGCGCCCAGCAGCGGCTATCTATTTTACGACTGCCAGACAGACGATGCCCGCCTGGTGCTCACCGTGCTCGGTGAGGCCGAGCGTTTCGGCGCTGTGTGCGCCAACCGCATCCACGCCACCGCGCTGCTCGAACGCGACGGGCACAGCGGCGGCGCGCGGGTGCGAGACGAGGAGAGCGGTGAGCTGCTCGACGTGCGAGCCGCGAACGTAATCAACGCAACGGGAGTATGGGCCGACGAGCTGCGCCCGCAAGACCGATCAGAGATCGGCCAGCACGAGAAGGCTGAAGTGCCGCTGATCCGGCCGAGCAGGGGCACCCATGTGACGTTGCGCCACGAGGATCTGCCACTGGTCGGTGGTGCGATCGTACCCGCGGGGTCTGGCCGCTCGATCTTCGCGCTGCCATGGTTGGGACGGACGCTCGTCGGTACGACCGACAACGACTACGAAGGTTCGCTTGCGCACGTGTCTCCTTCCGGAGAGGACGTCGACTATCTGCTGGCGGCCGTCAACGAGTTCTTCGCGACCGACCTTGCGCGTGGCGATCTGACCGGCGCCTATGCCGGGGTGCGGCCGCTGATATCGACCGGCGACACCAAGAAATCGGTCGACATCTCGCGCAAGGCCGAGCTGTATGAGACCTCCAGCGGCATGATCACGATTACCGGCGGAAAGCTCACCACGTGGCGGCGAATGGCAAAGATGGCAGTCGATCGCCTGGTCGAGCGCGAAGCGCGCGATGCTCCCTGCCGCACCGCCGAGATACCGCTCGGACAGGCTG
Organism: Solirubrobacteraceae bacterium; assembly: GCA_035603375.1. Lineage (GTDB taxonomy): Bacteria > Actinomycetota > Thermoleophilia > Solirubrobacterales > Solirubrobacteraceae > Palsa-744. The sequence continues at coordinate 12,037 of DATNKN010000010.1, read as the reverse complement.
TTGGCGTCGATGAGCTGCCGCGGCTTGCCGGAGTGTCCGAGCCGGTGCGGGTGGCGCTTGCCGGTCGTTACGGCTACGGGGCGCACGAGGTGCTTGCTTTGATCGCCGAGCGCCCGGAGCTTGCCGAGCCGATCGTGCCGGGACTGCCCGACGCGATGGCCGAGGTCGTGATCGCCGCCCGTCTCGAGCAGGCACGCAGCGTCGGCGACGTGCTGTTGCGGCGCACCCGCCTCGGGTTGCTCGCGGCGCGCGAGTTGCTGGGGGACAGTGGCAGTGGCGCACCGCACGTCGAGCGTGTGGCCGCGCTGCTGGGGCGGGAGCTTGGGTGGAGTGAGCAGCGCGTGGCGGCCGAGGTTGAGGGCTTCCTGGAGGAGGCTCGTCTGGAGGGGATTCTCCTCGCCGATGCCGAGCCTGCGCCAAGGTGAGCAGGACCGTGGTCCCGCGTCGTCTGATCGCCGGCGAACATTTGCTCGAGCTCGGCGAGCGGTCGTGGCTGATGGGCGTCGTCAACGCCTCGCCCGACTCGTTCAGCGACGGCGGGCGCTTCCGGACCGTCGAGCAGCGTGTGCGGCTGGCAGCCGAGCAGCTGCGCGCGGGTGCTGACATCCTCGACATCGGCGGAGAGTCCGCGAGCACCAACCGCCCTCCGGTGGATGTCGAAGAGGAGATCGAACGGGTCGTGCCGCTGATCGAGCGGGTGCTTGTCGAGTTCGACACGATCGTGTCGGTCGATACCTACAAGCCGGCGGTTGCACGTGCCGCGATCGCGGCGGGCGCGTCGATCGTCAACGATGTCAGTGGGTTGCGCGACCCAGAGATGGCCGAAGTGTGCGCGCGAAGCGGTGCCGCGCTGGTCGTGATGCACACGCGTGCAGCGCCCAAGCAGCGGATGCAGGATCCCGATCTATATGGGGACATCGTGCTCGAGGTGCTGGATTTCCTGGAGGATCGCACCGCGCTCGCTCTGTCGGCGGGCGTCCCGCGCGAGCGGATACTCGTCGATCCTGGGCCGGATTTTGCAAAGACACCGGCCCAGACGGTTGAGCTGCTTGCAAACGTGTCGAGCTTGCACTCGCTGGGCTACCCGCTGTTGATGGCGATTTCGCGCAAGGACTTCATCGGCGCACTCACCGGACGGGCGCCACGCGAGCGCCTGGCGGGCACGCTTGCCTCGCTCGCCCACGGGGTGCATGCCGGAGCGCACATGTTTCGCGTGCACGATGTGGCCGCCGCTGCGGACTATCTGACGGTGCAGGCCGCGCTCGCCAGAGAGTTTGTGCCGAGCAGGGATCTGGCGCTTGCCGAGGAACTGCGACATGACACGCACCTCGCCGAGGTTCCCCCCAACGGGGGAGCAGGCTAGGCTGTTCTGTGCAAATGGGTGCCGGCCGCTGTCCAACGCGGCTGGACGCCAACCGCCCGTATCAACCAAGGAGAAGACCAGATGACAGTGCTCGACCGCTCTGAGCTGCAGGCAAGTCCGCTTGCCGACCTTCACGTGATCGCCGACCAGATCGGGCTCGAGGGCTTCAGGCGCTTGCGCAAGGCCGACTTGATCGATGCGATCCTCGGCGAAAAGGCCCCACAGGAAGCAAACGGCGGTGCTTCTGTCGAAGCCGCCGAGCCGAGTGGCCGCGAGGAGGCCGAGGGGTCGGCTGAGGAGACGACGGGACGGCGAGCGAGCTCGCGTCGCTCGCGCTCGACCCGCTCACGTCGCGGCTCCGGTGCGGCTAAGGCCAAGGAAGCCGATGAGGAGGAGCTTGAGGGGGATTCCGCTCCTGCTTCGCGTCGCGGTGAGAGGACAGAGGGAGCCCGCGGTCGCGGGGAGCGCGAGAAGTCGGTCGAGTCGGGACCTCCGACTTCGGGTGTGGTGGAGGTGCTTGGCAACGGCTCCGCGTTCCTGCGCGTCGATCCGCCCGAGCCTTCCGACGCCGACGTCTACATCTCCGCGGCGCAGGTGCGTCGCTGCGAGCTTGTCTCCGGAGATACCGTGAGCGGTCCGGTCCGCGCGCCCAGGCGCTCCGAGCGTTACCCGTCGCTGATTCGCGTTGAGACGATCAACGGCGAGGGGGTCGATTCCGTCGCGGAGGCAACGCACTACGACGACCTGCCCGCTTCGTATCCGAGCGAGCGGTTCGCGTTTGATTCAGAGGACCCGACACTCAAGGCAATCGAGTGGCTCACTCCGCTCGGCCGTGGCTCGCGGGCAAGCATCGTGGGTGCCGCGCGCTCCGGCAAGACGGAGACATTGCGGCTGATCGTGGGTGCGCTCGCTGGTCGGGAGGGAATCGAGCTGAAGCTCGTGCTCGTCGGTGTGCGCCCGGAGGAGATTGCCGGGTGGCGGCAGGGGCCGGTTGCGCCCGAGGCGACACTGACCTTTGCCGCCTCGGCCGAGGCTCAGGGACGTGCGCTTGAGACCGTGCTCGACGCCGCCAAGCGCGTCGCGGCGCGTGGCAGCGACGTCGTCGTGGCGATCGACAGCCTCGACGGACTGCAACCCCACACCGCTCGCAAGGCGCTTGCCGCCGCACGCAACCTGACCGACGGCGGTTCGCTCACAGTGATCGCGACCGCCGCGCGCCCGTTTGGCGGCGAGAGCACCGTGATTGCGCTCGACGTGGCTCGCACCAGCACCGGGCGGCTGCCGGCACTCGAGTTGGTGAGTAGCGGCACGCTCAAGGCTGAGCTGCTCGTAGGCGAGGATGGTGCTGAGGCGATCCTGCACGCTCGCGCCACGGCGGCCGAAGCATAGAGTCGAGAGCCGGAGTCCGCGGTGGCCCGCCGAGCGGCCCGCTAGCCTCGATAGGCGACGCGGCCCCAGGATGGCTCGGGGGCGAGTTCGATCGGCTCGCCGAGACCGTCGTGTTGCACGTAGACGAAGCTGCCCGTCTCCTCCATGAACAGAAACGTCAGCTCGCCCTCGTTGACGCGCTGATCGAGCCACGCGCCGCGGAACACGAGGCGGCGTAGCCAGTGCACGAGCGAGCGCTCGGCCGGTCCCACCAGTTCCGGCCAGCAGTCGTTGACGTGCTCGCCGAGCGCCGAGGCGGGGTCCTGGATGTCGCCATTGACGGCGAGGTTGACGAGGTCCTCCAGCTCGTCCTCGCCGAGGCGCCCGCCTACGAAGCCAAGCTTGAGCGCCGCCTGCTCGCAACGTTCGCCGAAGTCGCGTTCGTTGAACGTGAAGCGAAGGTCGCCATATTCGAGGACGAAGTCCTCGCCGGAGTTGTAGTTGCCGCGACGTGTCTTTTCCATGACTGAAGATTCCGTGGGGAGTTGATTTGGGGCTTGGGGCCCTTATCGGCACCAAGACGTCGGGATCATATGCCGGCCTCCTGCCCCAGTGCCGTGTCTGCACGCGATATTGCATTCCGGCGACGCGAACAGTGGGGTTCGGCATGGCGTGTGTGCGGCGGCCCGGCTCTATACGCTGCCGCTAGATGGCACGTCTAAGCGAACGCGGGCTGCGCAGGTCGGTTGGGGTTCCCGGCCTGTTTGCCACCGCATATGGCAATGTCGGCTCCTCGATCTATTATGCACTCGGGCTCGTGGCGGCCCACGCGCTCGGGCTCACGCCACTCGTGTTCGTGTTCGCGGGCGGTCTATTCGCGCTCACCGCGAAGACCTACGCCGAGGGTGCCTCCATGTTCCCCGAGGCCGGCGGGTCCTCGTCGTTTGCGCGCCACGCCTTCAACGAGCTCGTCTCGTTCTTCGCCGGCTGGGCGCTGAGTCTCGACTACATCCTCACGATCGCGATCTCAGCGTTCTTCGTACCGCACTACCTGAGCGCGTTCCCCGGGCTGGGTGGGCTGAACCACAATCCTGGGGACATCTTCGGCGGGCTGGTCGTCGTGGTCGTGCTCGCCGGTTTGAACATCCGCGGCTTGGGGGAGTCGGCGAAGCTCAACTTCGTCCTCGCGATCATCGACCTCTCGACACAGGTGCTGCTCGTAGCGCTTGGCATCGTGTTGGTGCTCGACCCATCGCTGCTCATCCACCAGGTCCACCTCGGCAAGGTGCCGACCTGGCACGAACTGATCTTCGCGCTATCGCTTGCGATGCTTGCCTACACCGGCATTGAGACGGTCGCCAACATGGCCGAGGAGGCGCGCGACCCGGGCCGGCAGGTGCCCAAGGCCGTGAACCTCGTGGTACTGGCGGTGCTCGGGGTGTATCTCGGTATATCGATGATCGCGCTGTCGGCGCTGCCCGTGGTGCATCACGGCGTCGGCTACAGCCCGGCGCTCGGCGAACACTTCAGCAAACCCGGATACGCCACGGCGCTCGGCGGGCGCTACGAGAATGACCCGGTACTCGGGATCGTCTCGCGGCTGGGGCTGCACGGCACCGTGTTGACGCTCGCCAAGTACTACGTCGGACTGCTGGCCGCCACGATTCTGTTCATCGCCACCAACGCCGGCATGATCGGGATTTCGCGCCTGTCTTGGTCGCTGGCCGAACATCGCCAACTGCCGACCATCTTCGCGCGATTGCACACGCGCTTCCGCACTCCGTGGTTCACGATCGTCTTCTTTTCAGGCCTCGCCAGCGTGCTGGTGCTTTACGGCAACACGAACGTGCTCGGCAATCTCTATTCCTTCGGTGCGCTGCTGTCGTTCACGATCGCCCACATCGCGGTGATCGCGCTGCGCGTCAAGGAGCCCGACCGCGAGCGACCCTACCGGCTGCCGTGGAACGTGAACATCCGCGGTGCCTCGATCCCGATGACGGCGGTGGTCGGCTGCATCGGAACCGCGACCGTGTGGGCAGTGGTCGTGATCACTCATCCGGAGGCACGTGTCGTCGGCATCCCGTGGATGATCCTCGGCATGGTCGGCTACGTGATCTATCGTCGTCGCCAGGGACTCGATTTGCGCACGACGTATCGCATCGAGCGACCCGAGCGTCCGGCGGATTTCGAGGCGCTCGGCTATCGCACCGCGCTCGTGCCGATCTTCGGAGGGGACGTCAGCGCCAGCGCGCTGTCGAGCGCAGCGAAGTTGATCGGCGAAGAGGGTGTGGTGTATGCGGTGTTCGTGCTGCCGGTTCCAAGCCAGCTCTCGCTCGAGGCCGGCTTGGAAGCCGAGGAGGCCCAGGGTCGTGCGGCGCTGGAGAGCGCGCGCATCAAGGCCCGCCGCTCGAACATCAAGGTGCGCACTGGCTTGATTCGTACCCGCAACCCGGGGGCGGCGCTGGTCGAAGAGGCCAAGCGAGTCGATGCGGACGTGATCTATTGGTCGACGATCCACGCACCGGTGGGCGAGCAGCGGATCGGGCCGACCGCCACCTACCTGCTCAGCAAGCGCCCCTGCCGGGTTGTCATCGAGACCGAGAACCTGCCCGTCAGGCGAGACCAAGCACCAGCCGGAACTGCTGCACTCCCGAGTGGGTGATCGAGCCCGCCGTGAGCGTGCCGAGTGACTTCAAGTGGGGCACGAGGTTCGATATCCCCGGCTCCTGCGTCAGGCCGAGTCCTTCGAGGAAGCCGAGCATTGTCGGGAATTCGACGATGAGGCTCGGTTCGATGCCGCCGCCAAGCGCCGAGCTGGCCGACGCGTAGGAGGAGGCGGTCGAGAGTGTGCTCGACGGACTCAGCGCGCCCTCAACAGACCCCTGTCCCAGGCCTACTATGAACTTGTCCTGGCCGCTGGCGACGAATATGACTGAGGGAAAGCCCTGTAGCTTGACGCTCACGGCCTTGTCGGTGCCTGCGATCGAAGTGTTTTCCACGATCGCACCGGATTTGCGCATCGTGTCGGCGAGTGTGCCGACGGCCGCGTCTGAGCCACTCGGGTTGTTGGAGTTGATCACGAGCGCGGCTTCGAGGTTGAACAGTCCCGTGCCGCTCACGAACATTCCCCCGGACCCGGCCCAGCTGGAGAAGGTCTGTTGTAGTTTCGCGCTCGACGCGCTCAGCCCGGCGAACAGTTTTTCGATGCTCGGGCCTCCGAGCGAGGAGAACAACGTTGCTGTGCCAAGCGAAGCGACGCCGTGCAGCAACCCAAACGCGCGCGGCAGGTCGGCGCCGATGTTTTCCACACCGGCGGCCAGCCATGCTCCCCCCGGCATCTCGCCAAGTGCCTTCGCGCTTTCCTGGCCAAATAGCGGCGTAGCACCGCTCGTCGAGTGTATTTCGCCTCCCACCGAGATCGAGTTGGATGTGGGCGTAATCGAAACGGACGCCGTTTGTGCGCCTGCGAACACCTGGCCAAGGAGCGCGACGCCCTGTCCCAGCGCACCGCTCGAGCCGTGAACAGACTTCAGCAGCGTTTCGGGCTGCACATAGGCACTTGCGATCGCATCCGTCGGCGGCGTCGCGTAGTTGGGCGCCGTTACGATCGAAGCTCCGCCAAGCGAGGTGTCTATCGCGCTCTTCAGGCCCGATTCGCTGCCGAGCACGGCGAAGGTCTTGACGATGCCCTCGGCGGCTCCGCCGGGGGACACCTGGAAGGACACGCCTCTGTAGCTGATCGTGTGGGCTCCTTGTTGCTGCGCTCGTTTGGAGAGGAACGAACGGGCTTCGGAGAGGTTGGAGGTTGCGAGCACGATCGCGCCCTGCGCACCTTTGGAGGCGAACTCGCTCGTGCCGAGCGAGGAGAGGTTGCCCGCCAGCACGCTTTCAAGCAATGTCCGCGCTGAGCTTGTGCTCTGCGGCAGCCCGCCCGTGCTCAGAGAGGAGATGAACACGCCCGCTGTGTTGCCGACCCACGACTCGATGTCGCGCTTGTATTCGAGATGGCCGCCTTCGGTGCTCAGGAGCGCTTGCGCGATGCTGCCGTAGGGTTCGGCGAGGTGCGATAGCTTCCTCGCCGCCACGTACGCCACGCCATTGGTGCCCCCACTTGGCTTGATCGCGACGGTTGCATATAGCGGCGCGGAGGCTGGCGTCACCGTCGCCGGGTTGGCGTTGGGAGAGGAATCGGAGGACCCGCAGGCGGCGATCGCGATCGCCGCCGCGAGCAGTATCGGCGCGCTAGCCAGGCGCACGAGCAGACGTCCGCCAGCTATGGCGGGCATGGTGGCGAGCCTGTGCTTGGCGAGGGGGCTGGGACAGCTTTGCGGACGGATCGTGACGGTGGACAACGCGTTCCTTTCTCCGGCGGACTCTGGTCAGGCTCTTGCGACGAACGTTACACGCGCGGGCTCTGCACGTTTGCGTGCAGCTCCGGCGCGCGTGGAGACGCATGCCTCCCACCGCCAAAACACGGTGCAATGCAGGCATTTTTGTGTGCTTTTGGGGGTTTGGGCGTGCATTGTGGGAGAAAATGTGCAATTAGGGTTGCGTTGTGGGAGGAAGTGGGGTAAGTTCGCGTTAGCGAGCCGGGGTGGAGGGGCTCCTCCCACTCCTCCACTCCGGCTCGATCTACTTGATTGGAGCTACCACAGTGGCCTTCCGCGGCACCTTCGACCACACGCTCGACGCCAAGAACCGGCTCACCGTTCCGGCTCGTTACCGGGCGACGCTCTCCGAGGGCGTGGTGCTGGCGATGCCCGTCGACCTCAAGCCCTACGTCGGCGTGTGGCGTCCCGAGGACTACGAGCGCTACACCGAGCGCTCGCTCGCGGAGTTGCCGCCGCTGTCCTCGCGACTGACCGAGCTTGAGCGCTTCTTCTACGGCAGCTCCCACGACTCCGATCTGGACGCCGCCGGGCGGATCATGGTGCCGGGCTTCCTCGGCGAGCACGCGAAGCTGAGCAAGGAGGTCGTCGTCGTTGGTGCCGGCGACCGCCTGGAGCTTTGGGATCGCGGCGCCTGGATAGACCACCGACCGGCGCTGCTCGGCAGCGTCGCGGAGATAACCGCGCGCGTTGACCATCCTGCTTGACATGACCGCCGTTCACATCCCGGTGCTCGCCGAGGAGCTGCTCGAGTTGCTCGACCCGCAACCCGCCCAGACCGCGATCGACTGCACATTCGGCGGTGGGGGACACGCGCGCCTGGTCGCGGAGCGCCTCGGGTCCGACGGCACGCTGATCGCGATCGACCGCGATCCCCTGGCCGAGCAGCGCTTCGTCGAGCTGGCCGACGACTTCCCGTGCGCGACTCGCTTCGTGCGCGGCGGTTACGCCGAGGCGCTGCGGATGCTCACAGAAGAAGGGCTGCGGGCCGACATCGCCTACCTCGACCTGGGAATGTCATCGATGCAGATCGACACGCGCGAGCGCGGCTTCTCCTATTCGTACGACGCACCACTCGATATGCGCATGGACCCGCGCTCCGAGCTTAGTGCGCGCGAGATCGTGGCCGACTGGGACGAGCGTCGTCTCGCGGGCATCCTGCGCGAATTTGGCGAGGAGCGACACGCCTCGGCGATCGCGCGAGCGATCGTGCGGCGTCGCGCGCAGGCTCCGATCGATACGACGCTGGCGCTCGTGGAGGTCATCGGCGCGGCGGTTCCCGCGCCGGCCAGATTCGGCTCTGGTCACCCCGCCAAGCGCACATTTCAAGCGTTGCGCATCGCCGTAAACGACGAGCTTGGTCAGCTCGAGGAAGCATTGCCGCTCGCGTGGGAGGTGTTGGGCGACGGAGGCGTGCTGGCCGCCATCTCCTTCCACTCACTCGAGGACAGGCGCGTCAAGCACTTCCTGCTCGACCGTGCTCGGGGTTGCATCTGTCCGCCGGATCTGCCGGTTTGCGGGTGTGGCCGCGTGCCCGAGGCGGCGCTGCTTACGCGCGGCGCGATCGTGCCCTCGGCGGCCGAGAAGGCGAGCAATCCGCGTGCCTCCTCGGCGCGCTTGCGGGCCGCCACCAAGCTTGCGTCCAGCTCACCACAACCAGGAGGTCACGCATGACCCCGCCCGCCGCCAGTGCTTCCAGAGAGCTCGACTACCGCGCACCGGCTCATCGTCGCGGCGCGGTGCCCGGCCCCCGACGGGTTTCCGGACCGGCTCATGGACGCGTGGCGGCAGAACCCGTGCGCAATCCCGGTATCGCGCTGCGTACGGCGGGCGCGTTGGAGCGAGTCTCCGCGAGCAGCCTACTCGACCGGTTGATCGTCGGGCGCGCTTGGATCGGACTGCTCGCGTTCGCGCTGATCGGGGTGGTCGCGATGCAGCTCGTCGTGCTCAAGCTCAACACCGGCATCGGGCGCACACTCCAACGCCAGGTTCTGCTGCAACGCGAAAATGCCGAACTCGGCATCGAAAACTCGGTGTATTCGGCAGAAAGTCGGATCGCGCCGCTGGCGGCGGCGGCCGGCATGAGCTTTGCGCCCCCCGGCACGGTTCATTTCGTCGCGGCCAGCGCCGCGGACATGCCGCGCGCGGCGAGTGTGCTCGCGAGCGCAGCTCAGACATCCGCCGGCAGTCAGCCCGGCTCGGGTGAAGCGAGCGACGGCGAAGCTGCCGCGAGCTCCACCGCTTCGCCGGCAACGGCCGCAACGAGCGAAACGACAGACTCGACCGAAGTGGCCGGCGGCTCCGGCGGCTCCTCCGGTGGCAGCGACAGCACCGGCGGGTCGAGCGAACAGTCCTCGGCCGCGAACACTGAATCGAGCACGTCCTCCTCGGTCGCGAGTCCGTCCGCTGCCGCTCCGTCCTCCACCGAAGAGCCTCCCTCTGGCGGCAGCGAACAGACACAGGGCGTCTCAGCGGCGACTCCCGCCAGCGAACCCGGTGCTTCGGCGGTTGGCGCAAGCGCTTCCGCCGGTGGCACTCAGGCCGGTCCACGGGGTTAGCCGATGGCGGTCGTACAGCGGCGTGTGGGGTTCCTGTTCGCGGGCTTTGTGGTTCTGCTCGGACTCGCTGGCGCTCGCGCGCTGTATCTCGGTGGGCCGCACAGCGCCACCTTGCGCCGAGCCGCCCAAACCCAACAGGTGACCTACGAAACCGTGCCCGCGCAGCGCGGCACGATCACCGATCGCAACGGCGTCGCGCTGGCGATCTCAGAACCGGCGCAAGAACTGTCGGCCGATCCCTATCTCATCAAGCATCCGCTCGAAGCGGCTCAGCAGCTGGCGCCGCTGCTCGGTCTCACCCAGGCGCAGATCCTGACGAAACTCAGCGAGCACACCGGTTTCGTGGTCCTCGCCACCGCACTGCCCTATAGGAGCGCTCGCAAGGTGCTCGCGCTGAAGATCCCCGGCGTGCAGGGCACAGCGGTCATGCGGCGCGTGTATCCGCGCGGCACCCTCGCGGCTCAGGTACTCGGTTTCATGGGCACCGAAGGCAAGGGCCTTACAGGTCTCGAATACTCGCGCAACTCGCTGCTAGAAGGACACGCCGGCAAGCGCCGCGTCGTCAGCGACGCGATTGGCCAGCCGATCGCCATCGCCGAAGCGAGCCATGAGCGCTCCGGCTCCTCGATAGGGCTGACGCTCGACGTGAACATCCAGCAGCGCGCCGAAGATGTGCTCTCTGCCGTCGGTCGGGTATTCCATCCCAAGAACTCCACCGCGATCGTGATGGACCCGCGCACGGGTGCGATCCTCGCGATGGCCAGCTGGCCGCTTGTCAACAGCAACGATCCTGGGCCAAAGCCAGAAGAACCGTTTCAAAACCTCGCGGTCAGCTTCAACTACGAACCCGGCTCCACGTTCAAGGCCGTCGCCGTCTCCGGAGCGCTGCAGGAAGGGCTGATCACGCCTGCGACCGGCTTTGAAATACCCGACCAGATCGAACTGGGCGGGCGCACGATCCACGACGACACCGAACACGAAACCGAGTCGCTCAGCACGGCGCAGATACTTGCCCAGTCGAGCAACGTCGGCGCGATCAAGATCGCGAGCCTCCTGGGTCGCGAAAAGTTCAACTCGTGGGTGCATCGCTTCGGTTTCGGCGCTCCGACCGGCGTCGAACTGCCGGGTGAGGAAAGCGGAGCTACGCTGCCGCTGAGCAGCTATTCGGGCTCCTCGATGGGCAACCTGCCAATTGGCCAAGGCGAGCTGGTCACGCCGATCCAGATGGCCGCCCTCTACTCGGCGGTCGCCAACGGCGGAATTCTGCGCCAACCGCACATCCTCGCCCAGATCGGCGGGCACGCGGTCTCCGAGCCGGCGGGCCGTCGCGTGATCTCATCGAGTACGGCCGCCGAGGTGCGCGAAATGCTCACGGGCGTGCTCGCGCCCGGGGGAACCGCGAGCGAGGTTTCGGTATCGGGCTACAAACTGGCGGGCAAGACGGGTACCGCCAGCAAGATCGATCCTGCGACCGGCGAATACTCGAAAACGGCCTATGTCGCCTCGTTCGTGGGGTTCGCGCCGGCGTCGGATCCGAAGCTGCTGTGTGCGGTGATCGTCAACGAACCGCAGAACGACTCGATTTACGGCGGTGTGGTGGCCGCCCCGGCGTTCGGCCAGATCATGGAATTCGCGCTGCCATATCTCAATATCCCGCCCGGGTAAGCGCGATCGGTGTGCTCTTGACCGCTGATCGACGCTGTCGTGTGCGGGTGGGGCTCAACGTCTGCGATCGCGCTGTCCCCGCTGGCGTGAGCCCTAGACTCTCCCCCCTTGCGATCGACTGGGCGCAAAGCCATGAGGTTGGACGAGTTGACCGGTGCTGAGATTCCCGGCCTGCGATCGGTTTCGCCGAGTTCCGGCTCGGTCGAGATCGCCGGCCTCGCCTACGACAGCCGCAAGGTTAGGCCCGGCACGCTGTTCTTCTGCGTTTCGGGGTTCCGCTCCGATGGCCATGACTTCGCCGAGGCGGCACTCGCCGCCGGCGCGGTCGCGCTCGTAGTGGAGCGATCGCTTGGGCTCGGTGTGCCTGAGCTGCTGGTCGACTCCTCGCGCGCGGCGATGGGCCCGCTGGCGGCTCGCTTCTATGGTGAGCCGAGTCGCGAGTTGCGCGTCATCGGCGTGACTGGCACGAATGGAAAGACGACCACCGCCCATCTCCTGCGTGCACTGGCGCAAGCAGGCGGTGAGCGGTGCGGCCTGTTGGGGACCGTGGAGTCGGTGGTCGCCGGCGCGCACCGTCCCGCCGCGCGCACAACCGCCGAGGCACTCGACCTGCAAGCAGACTTTCGCGCCATGCTCGACGGTGGCGAGCGCTGGTGCGCGATGGAGGTCTCATCCCATGCGCTTTCGCTTGGGCG
>DATNKN010000004.1:0-4227 GCA_035603375.1 Solirubrobacteraceae bacterium | reverse complement strand
CGACGATCCCCCAGGGGGGAACGGGTGACGTCAAGTACCACCACGGCAGCCAGGGCACCTACGGGCTGCCCGACGGGGGCTCGATCCGGGTGAACCTGGAGTCAAACCCCAGCCACCTGGAGTACGTGTCGCCGGTCGTGGAGGGCGCCACGCGCGCGGCACAAACCTCGCGCAGCGGGCCGCGCGCCCACCAGGACACCAACGCGGCGGTGCCGATCGTGATCCACGGCGACGCGTCGTTCCCCGCCCAGGGCGTGGTGGCCGAGACGCTGAACCTACAGGCACTCGACGGATATCAGGTGGGCGGCACGGTGCACCTGATCATGAACAACCAGATCGGGTTTACCACCGACCCCGACGACGCCCGCTCGACGCGCTGGGCCTCGGATCTGGCGAAGGGGTTCGACGTGCCGATCATTCACGTCAACGCCGACGACGTGGCCGCCTGCATGAGCGCGGTGCACCTCGCCTTTGCCTTCCGCCAGGAGTTCGGCCACGACGTGCTGATCGACCTGATCGGGTACCGGCGCTTCGGCCACAACGAGTCCGACGAGCCCGCCTACACGCAGCCGGAGATGTACGCGAAGATCAAGACGAAGAAGCGCGTGTATGAACTGTGGGCCGAGCAACTCGTCAACGACGGCGTCGTCAGCCGCGAGGACGTGGAGCGCCTCGGCCAGGAGGTGTGGGACAACCTGACGATCCTGCACCAGCGCCTGAAGGCGAAGATCGCCGCCGCGGCGGCCGAGGGCTCGGTCGAGCAGAGCACCGGTGAGTATCAGCTCGACCGCTCGCCCAGCCCCGAGGTGGACACCGCGGTGGCGGCCGCGCGCGTGCGCGAGCTCGGCCTGGAGCTGTTGCGCACGCCCGAGGAGTTCACGGTGCACACCAAGCTCGTCAAGCAGCTGGAGCGCCGTCGCGAGGCGCTTGTCGAGGGCGACGGCTCGGCGGACACCGGCACCGCGGGCGACGCACGGGCGGAGAAGGCGCCCGCGCGGATCGACTGGGCGCACGCCGAGGCGCTGGCGTTCGCCTCGCTGCTGACCGAGGGCACGCCGATCAGACTCACCGGCCAGGACACCGAGCGCGGCACGTTCAGCCAGCGCCACCTCGTGCTGCACGACGCGAAGACGGGGCGCGCGTTCTGCCCGATCCAGTCGCTGCCGGAGGCGCTGGCACCGATGGAGCTGCACAACAGCCCGCTGTCGGAGCTGGCGTGCATGGGCTTCGAGTATGGGTACAGCCAGGAGGCGCCGGAGACGCTCGTGCTGTGGGAGGCGCAGTTCGGCGACTTCGTCAACTCCGCGCAGGTGATCGTCGACCAGTTCATCGCCTCGGGGCTTGCCAAGTGGGGGCAGACCTCGCGCCTGACGCTGCTGCTCCCGCACGGGTATGAGGGCTCGGGCCCCGAGCACTCCTCCGCTCGCCTGGAGCGCTTCCTCGCGCTCGCCGCCGAGGGCAACATGCGCGTAGCCAACCTGACGACGCCCGCGCAGTACTTCCACCTGCTACGCCGCCAGGCGCTGATCGCCAAGCAGCGCCCGCTCGTGATCATGACGCCGAAGTCGCTGCTGAGGCTGCCCCAGGCGACCAACACCGTCGAGGATCTGGCCGAGGGGTCGCGCTTTGAGCCGGTGCTCGCCGAGCCGGGAGTCGCGGCGGAGTCGGTGACGCGACTGGTGCTGTGTACCGGCAAGATCTACTACGACCTCGCCGGGCACTCCGAGCGTCAGGGCAACGACGGCGTGGCGATCGGGCGCGTGGAGCTGCTGTATCCCTTCCCCGAGCGCAACATCAGGGAGCTGATGGCGCGCTACCCGCGCCTCAAAGAGGTACTGTGGGCTCAGGAGGAGCCGCGCAACATGGGCGCGCGTGCCCACATGTTCCCGCGCCTGATGCAGATCATGCCCGAGGGCATTCACTTCGGGTTCGTCGGACGCCCGGAGCGCGCCAGCCCGGGCGAGGGGTATCCGGCGTCGCACATCATCGAGCAGAGCCGCATCGTGAGGACCGCGGTGAACCTCGACGTGCCGGTGTCGCAGTATCCGAAAAAGACCCCGGGGGAGCGCTGATGGGCGCTTTGTGGCGACGCTTCGTGGCCGTGATGCGTCAGCGCAAACGCAGGCGCAAGCTGCGCGGTTAGCAACCCCGCCGGACCGGCAGGCCTTGCGTGCGCGCCAGCCGGGTGGGTTAGCGTCCCCGCCAGATCGGCGGGCGCTTCTCCGCAAACGCGGTGGCGCCCTCGCGGGCGTCCTGTGAGCCAAACACGGGGTCGGAGATCGCGCTCTGCGCCTCCCACATCTCAGCGCTCGACCAGTCGCCCTGCTCTTGCAGGATGCGCTTGGAGGCGGCCAGCGCCAGGGGCGCGTTGATCGCGATCTCGCCCGCCAAGCCCAGGGCCACCTCGACCGCGGCGCCCGGGCTGGCCAGGCGATTGACCAAGCCCAGCTCGGCAGCCCGCTCAGCGAGGATCGGGTCGCCGGTGAGCGCCAGCTCCATCGCGACGTTGTGGGGCAGCGAGCGCGGCAGGCGCAACAGGGCGCCGCCGGCCGCCACGAGCGAGCGCTTGACCTCGGGGATGCCGAGCTTGGCGCCACGGGCGGCGACGATCAGGTCGCACGCCAGCGCCACCTCCAGGCCGCCCGCGACCGCAAAGCCCTCGATGGCCGCGATCAACGGCTTGACCGACGCGCGGCGCACGATGCCGGCAAAGCCGCGGTCGCCGACCCACGGCCGCTCGCCGGTGACGAACGCCTTCAGGTCCATGCCGGCACAGAAGCCCTTGCCGGCGCCGGTGAGCACGCCGACGCTGAGCGCGTCATCGCCGTCGAGCAGATCGAGCGCCGCCGCGATGCCCTCGGCCAGTGCCAGGTTGACGGCGTTGCGCGCGTCGGGGCGGTTGAGCGTGATCAACAGCACGCTCTCGCGCCGCTCGGTCAGGACGACGTCACTGCTCACAACCGTCACTATGCCGCAAACAGGCGCAGCTCGGGCTCGCGGTTGCCGCGCAGGACTTCGACGTCCACCTCGACGCAATCGATGTCCTCCGCCGCGGCGAGCACGCGCGCCTGCGGCTTGATCCACTTCGCGACCAGCACGCCCCGGCAGGAAGCCATCGCCGGGTCCAGGCGGATGCGCTCCAGGTAACGCGCCAGCTGGCGCACCGAATCCATCGTGGCGACCCGCTTGATCTCAACCGCCACCCACTCGTCGGCGGTGTCGCGGCACATCAGGTCGACCGGGCCGATGTCGGTCGGGAACTCGCGCCGCACGAGCCGAAAGCCTTCGCCGCACCAGTGTGGGGCGTCGGCAAGCAATTCCTGCAGTTCGCGCTCCAAGCCTTCCTTCTCGAGCGATACGAGCACGTCCAGCTCGTGATCGACGTCGGCGAGCACCCCCGCGACCGCGATCTCCAAACGCTCGTCCGCGCGGTGCTTGCGCACGAGGAGACCCACCAACGCGCCGCTGTCGTCGCGCTTCTCGCTGAGCACCGTGGGCGGCGTCATCCAGTTGAGCGGCTTGACGTTGGGCGAGCCGCCGTCGGCCCACACCATGAACGTGCCGTCGCCCTTGCACATGAGCAGACGCACGGCCTCCGGCAGCACGGTGGTGGTGCGGCCGATATAGGTGACCTCACAGCGAGCGACGATCAAGCGCACCGGCGGACGGTATCCGCCGAGCCGGACTACTCCTCGTCCTTGTGGCCCTCCATGCTCATCGCCTCGCGGAACTCGCGCATGCCCTTGCCGAGCGCGCGCGCGACTTCGGGCAGCCGCTTGGGCCCGAGCACGACCAGGGCGATAGCGCCGATGAACAGCAGATGGACGGGACTGTCGATTCCCACTGCCTATCAGGCTAGCGCGTATCCCACGACCAGGGACGACCTTGAGGGTCTTTTCTATGGCTGAGCCGGCCGGCACGACGGGACGCGGAGCCGGCGGGAGCTGAATTTCGCCGCGCGCCCGCGAAGGCCGCCCGCACCGCCAAACGCGCGCATTCGCCGCCGAGGCGCCTCGTACTCTCTGGCGCGTGGCGCAGGAACCAACGAGGCAGGTCGGACGCCCCTACCCACCACCGGCGGCCTCCGAGCCGTTCTGGCCGGCGCAGGCGACGATCGTCGTGGCGATCGGGTTGCAGTTCGCGCTGCCGGCGCGACTGTCGGCCGGCCCCGTGTGGCTGGTGCCCTCGCTCGAGTCGATCCTGTTCATCGGCATGTTCCTCGCCACG
>DATNKN010000439.1:0-4255 GCA_035603375.1 Solirubrobacteraceae bacterium | reverse complement strand
GATCGTGATCGGCGTGGTCGCGTCCACGATCGTGTGGATGTCGATTCGCTTCCTCAGCCGTGCGCCCGTGTTCAGACACGTGGACGACACACTCGGAGTCATCTACACGCACGGTATAGCCGGCCTCTGCGGAGGCTTGCTCGTCGGGCTCTTGGCTGACTCGAACGTCGTCGAGTACATCGGCAGGGGCGGTGATACGAACCTGCCGGGCGTCTCGGGCCTGCTTGTGAATGGCAGCTGGACGCTGCTGCGCTGGCAAGCCGAGGCAGGCCTGTGGGTGATTCTGTTCAGCGGCACGATGACGTTCATCCTGCTGAAGCTGGTCGGGATATTCATGCCGCTGCGACTGTCCGACGAGGAGCTGGAGATCGGCGATCACGCGATCCATGGCAACGAGGTGTATCCCTCGGATGTGCCGACGCTCGGTGGACCGCACGCGCCGTCCTTCCAGCCGACGCCGGCGGGCAGCGCCGCATAACCGTGAACCGGGTAGGGCGCGTCTCCTCTGTGCGCGCCCTCCCGGTTTTCGTAACCCACAACCCGAAACCCCGCCACCGGCGGGGTTTCGGCGCTTAACGACTCAGTTCGCGGTAAGGCCGATGGGGCAGGCCACGCCGGTGCCGCCGAGCCCGCAGTAGCCGCCGGGGTTCTTGGCGAGGTATTGCTGGTGGTAGTCCTCGGCGTAGTAGAACGTTCGCGTGGGGTCCGCTAGCGCCGGGTCGGGCCCAAGGATTTCGGTCGCGATCTCGCCGTGGCCGCTCGCCCTGAGAACGCGCTGGTATGCCTCGCGGGAAGCCAGCGCGGCACGCTCCTGCGACTCCTCGGCGCAGAGCACGATCGAGCGGTATTGCGTGCCGACGTCGTTGCCCTGGCGCATTGATTGCGTGGGATCGTGCCCCTCCCAAAAAAGCCTCAACATCTCCTCGAAGCTGGTGGCCTGCTCGTCGTAGGCGACGAGCACCACCTCGGCGTGGCCGGTGCGGCCGCTACACACCTCCTCGTAGGTGGGGTTGGGCGTGAAGCCGCCCGCGTATCCCACTGCGGTCGTGTAGACGCCGGGCGCCTGCCAGAAGATTCGCTCGGCTCCCCAGAAGCAGCCCATGCCAAATAGGGCGCTGTGCACTCCTTCGGGGAAAGGCGCGCGCATCGGCGTGTTGAGCACGAGGTGGCGCTCGGCCACGACCATCTGTTGCTCGCGGCCGGGTAGCGTGTCGGCGCGGTCGAGCATGCTCGCTTCGCGTCCTTTGAACAAGAGCATTACTTCAGCCTAGCGCGCCGGTACCTGTCGGCAGCGGCAAGGATCGTTGTAGTGCGACATTCGCGCTCAAGCGCCGGTGCATCCGCTCCGAAGAGATAAGCAAGCGATGACACACGACTCATCTCAGTCACTCCGCGCAGGGGCGACGCTCGCCGAAACCCCGTTGCCGCGGGCTCCGATCGGGGCGGTGCCGTTGCACTCGCTCGCTCGCCGTGTTATCGCAGGCAAGCCGCCGATGGCGTGGGCGCTGTCGCTGCTGTTCCTGTTCAAGGGGTGCGCGGCTCTGGGCGTGCTGGCCTTCCCGATCAGCTCGGTCGAGCCGACCGGCCCGATCGCCGTTGCGGGTGCGCTCGCGCTCGTCGGCGCGCTCGGGGTGTGGTTGTTCGCGCTGCGCATCCCTACGATCGGGTTCGAGTTGCTCGCCGCCTTCGGGTCGGTCGTGACGAGCTTCCTGGTCGCACATGCCGCCACGCACGGCGGCATGATGGTCGCGGCCTTCGCCTACCCGTGGATCGCGATCTACTCGGCTCATTTCTTCGAGCGCCGCGTGGTGATTGCTCAAGGATTGTTGATCTCGGTCGGCTTCGGCGTCGGCCTGCTCCTCGGCGGCCTTCCACATGTGGGTGTGTACTGGGCGACCGTGACGGTCACGATCTGGTCGATCTGCCTGGTGCTCGGCCATCTCAGCGAGAGCCTACGCCGGCAAGCCGATACCGACCAGCTCACCGGGCTGCTCAACCGCAACGGTTTCCTGGCAGCCGCCACTCGCGAGCACGCGATCGCGCAGCGCAGCGGCAACCCGCTCACGCTCGCGCTACTGGATCTCGACGGCTTCAAGCAGATCAACGACCGCCGCGGCCATGTCGCCGGTGACCGCGTGCTCGCCGACCTCGGTGACGCGTGGCGCGCGTGTTTGCGCACCGGCGACATTCTTGCTCGTCACGGTGGCGACGAGTTCGTGCTGCTGCTGCCTGCCACCTCGCCGCAGGGTGCGGTAGCCGTGCTCGACCGCTTGCGTGTGAAGGATCTGCCAGTGAAGTGGTCGGTCGGGATTGGCGAGTGGCTGCCGGGCGAGAGCCTTGCCGAGTGTGTGGCGCGGGCTGACAGTCACCTCTACAGCGTGAAGAACGCTCTGCGCGTACGCGACGCGCGCGGTGGCGTCGAGTCTCTGTCGGGCGCCGTCAGCTGAGCGTCTTCGACCCGCGCCGTCGGTATCGGAGGAGTGACCGGCGCCGAATGCGCGTTTGACATCGGGAACTTCGGGCAACACAGCTTGGAGGGCATCGTTCCTCCCTCATTCCCTCCCCGGATCGGCCCGCCCCCGAGCGGGTCGATCTGCGCCTGTGGTCGCCGTCGCACGCGCTGCGTAAGGGTGCTCTCCGTGCCGTTGCGGGCGTCGCGGTCGACGGCCCAGGTGAGGCCAAAATCCTTCCCCGGTGGTGCGCGGATGGACTCGTCCACCTTCTCCAATAAATTCGCTGGTCGTGGGCGTTGGTCGATCGCGCGCTACCGACGGCGAGGAGCAGAGTGGGATGGCAGCAAGAACCGCACGAATAGTGTTGGCGGTGGTGGCGTTCTCTGCCGCCTCGCCGAGCTGGTTGGACACGACGCCTGTCGCGGCGCGGCGCGGCGCTCAACCGCTTCCCGGCAGGCGTGCACCTCGCTTTCCGGCTTCGCCAAGTGTGGTAGCGGCGGCTCGCTATTTGGCTGGGCGTACCGGAGTCAAGGCATTCGCCGAGATCGACAACAGGGGCAAGCTTGCCGGTGTCAACGTGCATGTGCGGTTTCATTCGGCGAGCACCGTCAAGTCGATGCTGCTTGTCGCCTATCTTCGGATGCTTGCCGCGCAGGGACGCTCGCTTGATGCTGGCGCGCGGGCGCTGCTGTATCCGATGATTCACTCTTCTAGCAACGAAGCCGCGACGGAGGTTCTCGAGGCCGTGGGGGAGAGCAGGCTGGACGCGGTGGCGCGGATCGCCGGTATGCGCGACTATGAGCCAGGCGGAGCGACGTGGGGATTCACAGAGATATCGGCCGCCGACATGGCGCGCTTCTTCTTGATCCAAGACTCGCTCATCCCGCAGCGGTTCGATGGGTACGCACGCTGGCTTCTCTCCACAATCGAACCGAGTGAGAGCTGGGGGATCCCGGCTGTGGCAAGACCCGAGTTTCAGGTTTTCTTCAAGGGTGGGTGGCTGCCGGAAGTCGAAGGTCTCGTCAACCAAGTCGCCCGTTTGGAGCGTCCGCGCGAGCGGTTTGCGATGGCGGTGCTCAGGAGGGACGACCCGTCGATGGCGTACGGCGAGGCAACGATTGAAGGGGTGACGGCGCGGCTGTTGGGGCAGGCTATGGCGCACGCCGCGAAGCAGGTAGGCTTGGGCGCGGGCGCCGCCACGTAGCGGGAGCTGGAGACGATTCCCTGGAGCGTGCATAGGTGAGACGGGCAAGCGGTTGGAGCGTGATCGTGGCGTACAGTTTGGTATGCGCCGCCACACAGGTGTTGTGGTTGACGTTCGCCGCGATCACGACCGAGACGGCGCGCCACTATGGCGTGTCGGTTGGTGCGGTGGGTTGGTTGGCGGAGATATTCCCGCTGCTCTATGTGGTGCTGGCGATTCCCGCGGGGATATTGCTGGATCGCTGGTTTCGCCCGGTGCTCGGAGCCGGTGGCGCGCTGGTGGCGTTCGGCGGGCTCTTGCGCTTGGGGGGCGACACGTTTGCGTGGGTGATGGCTGGGCAGGTGACCGTGGCCGTCGCACAGCCGGTTGTGCTGAGCGCGGTGAGTAAGCTCGCCGGCGAGTACCTGCCACCGCATCAGCGCGCTGCTGGCATCTCTTTGGGTTCAGCCGGCGGCTTCGTGGGGATGCTGATCGCCCTGTTGCTCGGCCCGACGCTGGGCGGGCATGGGCATATCGAGCGACTACTCGTCGTCGAGGCCGTGCTGGGCGCGCTTCCGGCGCTCGCGCTGCTCGTGACGCTGCGCCGGCCAGGGCAGGA